>CALEIL010000216.1 GCA_937876435.1 uncultured Bacteroidota bacterium | reverse complement strand
TTCAATTCTGTGGACATATCTACGACTTTCGCCAGACCCAGCAACAAAACGACCTTCTCTCCCTGTATCAAGGTGTCATATTGGGCTGACAGGGAAAATATCGAATCAATACTGACGTAGATACTGATCAAAAGTCCCAGCCCGACGATGAGCAAGGTGATGGCAGATGACTTGTATAGTTTGGAGACTTTGTCATACTCCCTGTCATTCATGTGTTGGGCAAAAATCGGAGCTGATATTTCATTAATCGATTTAAATGGGGTCGCGATAACCCCCGCGATGTTGTCTGCAATGCTGTACACCCCCGTACTCGCAAATCCCATCAGTGAAGCCGTCATTATCGTATCGATTCTAAAAGCTATAGTGGCCCCCAGGCTCGCAAATACCCCATACGAGGAATACGAGAACATGCTTTTTATAAGTTTACCGGAGAGGAATGAGAACCTGGGGCGGAGGTACAATTCTCCCAGATAGAACGTGTATATCAACAGCGAGACAAAAATGAGGGCATGAAGGATGATTAAACCTGCTTTGAACTCAGTAACCTGAATCTTTTGGAAGTAGTAAAGGAGCACCAAAACCGGAATTCCAATTTTTACATAGAGTGAATTGAATATTCCGGGAACAGTTATTCTCCTGAAATTGCTGATATAGGACGTGACAATCGTCGCATTGATGATCAACAGAGCCAATATTCCGGTTTCCAAAAGATTTTTAGAAAATATGGCCACATCCATTCCGGCTGTTCGCAGCAATTCGTATAAATAACTTCTGGAATAAAAAAGGATCGTCCCGAGGAGTACAAAACAGGACGTGGACAGTAGAAGGAGTAATCCCAAAAATCCCTGATGACCAGTTTGTTTATCCCGGAAAACAGGGAAAAACCGGATAGCGAGACTGTTGACACCCCACGATAGGAATGGAGCCAGCAAACCAGCCATGCTGAGCAGGAATCTGGCCAATCCGTAGATGTCTTCTTCGAGGGGATAAATATAAAGCGTCGATGCAATCCCAATCAGGACACCAAAATAAAGTATTAATGATTTTTTGATCCCTTGCCTTCGTATTACACCCATTTATCGACTAGAATAAATTGATTACTGCTTTCCATTAAAGGTCTTCATAGTTTTCGGATTAGCGAAGGTATGAAAACATAGCTTACAACCGGTAAATTTTGATGTTCCAAGGTAGTAATTACAGTGACCGCTACCAATAAAAATAATATTATGTTAATGACCGTTTCATTGGAGTCGAATTCCAAATCCTGATTTTTATCGGAACAGTTAATTTAGTGCACCAGGAGTAGAAAATGAAACTCAGACGTACTTTATAATGAATACCAGAATTATAGATTTACCCAAAATTGAAGACCCCCGGGGAAACCTCACCTTTGTCGAAGGGGGTCACCATATACCTTTTTCCATCCAGCGAGTATACTGGATTTCTGATGTGCCTGGAGGACAAATTCGCGGGGGCCATGCGTTTAAAGAGCAGGAGGAATTCATCGTAGCGTTGTCGGGGAGTTTTGATGTAATAATCGATGATGGAAGAAATCAGAAAAAATTTCAGTTGAACCGATCTTATTATGGATTGTACATTTCCAGTAAACTTTGGCGGCACATGGAAAATTTTTCAACAAACTCGGTGGCCCTTATTTTGAGCTCTACTCAGTTTTCGGAAGCGGACTACATCAGGGATTACGATAATTTCCGAAAATTAGTGAATGCATGAAGTATCCGTCTGTCTATGATTGCTCGATCATCCATTTGTCCCAGATCACTAGTAGAGCGGGAAATATCACCCCTGTGACCAATGACCAGAATATACCATTTGCCGTTCGGCGGGTCTTCTATATATACGATATTCCAGGAGGTCAGCAGCGTGGGGCGCATTCCCATATGGAATGCCATCAATTCCTTATTTCAGCTAGTGGGAGTTTTGAGGTCGATCTGATGGATGGTACATCGTCGAGGACCGTACTATTGAACCGTCCCTACTATGGGTTGCATATCCCACCTGGCATCTGGGCGGCCGAGAAGGGTTTTTCATCCGGAGCTGTGTGCCTCGTACTGACATCCCATCCGTACGATGAATCGGACTATATTCGTGATTATGACCAATTTTTGGAATTTAAAAAGGGCGAGTAAATGACACCCATATAACCTATGAGCGGTGGCCACAGCTTATTTAAAATGAAGCACAACACAGATGACAGGAATTTTTATAAATTTGTCGCGGTTATTCTCCCCTAAGTTACAAGAGCACTTTTATGATCAACGTCAGTAAAAGTTAAATCTAAGTAATGCAAAAATCAATGAGAAATGTTCAGAATATCCAATACACGACATTTGATGTTGAGCATTTTAGTCTTGTAAACAATTATCGGGTTGTTCAGAAGGGGGATTTCAGATTGACCCATTACACCAGCAGTGAAGTAGAAGGAACGCTATGTTTTGCTACAGACCAGATCAATATTCGCAGAGCCATTCGCAACGATAAGGTTCACTCAATTATCACAACGGATGATCTTGCGAAAGGGATGAATACCTCCAAGGGGATTATCACCTCGGACTCACCCAAAAAGTTGTTTTTTGAGATTCATAATGCCCTGGCGGATCATTATAGGTTTGAGAACAAGGAAATCCAGGTGGCTGCTTCTGCGGAGGTGCATACTACAGCCATCATCAAAGCGGGTGTGTTCATCGGAGAAAGAACCAGAATAGGGGCTTACGCTGTGATAGAGGAAGGTACAGTCATAGGAGATGACGTCCTCATAGATCATCATGCCATCATCGGTGCCCGGGGGATGCACAATACCAACATCGATGGACGTTTCATTTCGGTGGCCGACCTCGGCAATGTCGTTATAGGGGATCGATGCGAAATTCTGAGCCATGCCGTCATTCAGAGGCCGTACTTTTACCACAGTAGCACCATCGGGGAAGAGACCCGTATAAGCGTTCATTGTAATATAGGTCATGGATGCCTCATCGGTGAAAAATGCCTGATCGCGGGTCATACGGTAGTGGCGGGGTATTGTTCGATCGGAAATAATGTGTGGATAGGACCCAATAGTACCATAACTCAAATGACCAAAATAGGCGATGAGGCCAGCATCATGCTGGGAAGTGTAGTCGTCGGTGACGTGGCACCTTCTGAGAAAGTTTCGGGCAATTTTGCCTACGACCACCTGAAAAATTTTAGAAGGTTTGTACGGGATAAAAGATAGCCAATGAAGATTCCAGATTTTTCCTACAAAGGTCATCGGAAGTATGTACATGGCCCTGATCTATTCAATACTTTGTACCAGGCATGCCATGATCGCTATGGAATATATCCGGCAACCGCTCATCTGTCTATCCGGCAAATGTTCACCCACCAGATCAACGTTCTCGAAAACAGAATGCCGGACCAGACTTTGATCGGCTTTTTTGAGGCCACATTCCCCGACGGTCAAATAAAATATTATTTGTACGAATCCGATAAGGCGGTAACACAAAAGAGAGATTACGAAGAAAATGATATCGTACTACATGCTCAGTTAGACCCCGATCAGGGGTGGGCAATGATCCGGGACTATGACCGATATTCCTTCACGGAGATCTCCGTAGCATTGCTCAAAGAACTGTGTCAATCGCAGATTGACGGTTCTGTGAAATGGACAATGGTCGACATTTCATATACGAGTGAGGTGCCGCTGTACACTTCTGAAACTATTAAAATTACCCTGGATAAAAACATCGGCACGAAAATGGTCGTAAGTAGTTTATATCTTAATGACCATAAAGTTGGAAGATTAAAATTCTCTTCAAAATGAAAAAAACTGGCATCGAAAATATTGGAGTCTATATACCTGAGCGAAAATTGTCCAATTTTGATCGCAAGGAAGAACTGGGGATCGATGACGCGTTTATCACGGATAAAATCGGCATCCGGTCCGTTGCCAGGAAGGAAGAAGATGAAGAGGCTTCCGATTTGTGCGTGAAGGCTTTCCAAAATCTATTGACCAAACAGTCCATCGATCTTTCCACCATCGAAGTGGCGATCGTTGTCACCCAGAATCCGGATTACAATATACCACACACGGCCGCGATCGTCCACAAAAAACTGAATCTTCCGGAAACCACCGCAGCGTATGATATTTCCCTGGGATGTTCCGGATATGTGTATGGGCTGGCGACCATCGAATCTTTTATGGAGATGCACGGATTTACAAAAGGTTTGTTGTTTACAGCAGATCCGTATTCCAAAATCGTAGATCCGGAGGACAAAAACACCTCTTTGCTCTTTGGCGACGCCGCGACGGTGACCTTGCTTTCCGATACCCCGGCATATCGCAGTGGAAAATTTACCTTCGGAACCTCCGGCGAAAACTATGACAAATTGATTTGTGCGGATCGTTTACATATGAACGGAAGATCGATTTTCAATTTTGTCGCGAAGTTTATACCTCAGGACATCAAGTCTTTGCTTGAAAACAATCAAATGGAAATCAGCGATGTTGATTTATTTGCCTTCCACCAGGGAAGCAAATATCTCGCTGACACGCTTGTCCGCCGGATGCGACTCGAAGGGGATAAAGTACCTTTTGATGCAGGTTCGTATGGGAATACCGTCTCGTCTTCGATCCCGATTATCCTTGAAAAATATTTATGGGGTCAGGAGGGGCAAAAAACATACAACAAGGTAGTCATCTCCGGTTTTGGAGTGGGACTTTCCTGGGCAAGTACCGTATTATTTAAAGTTTAAAACTATAGCGCTATGATTACAACTGAAAAAATCACTGAGATTCTCGGATCTATCAATGAAGATTTACCTACTGACGAATTTGATCCGAATACAAAACTTTCGGATCTGGGGGTAGAATCCCTGGATACTTTTGATTTGTTTCTACGCATAGAAGAAGATTACGGGGTCGGGGTATCTGACGAGGAAATCGAAGACCTGGATACCATCCAGAAAATAGTGGATAAGATAAACCGGGAACTGTAACCCCTCATCATGCGATTGACCCAAATCCACCGTGTATGATCAAGTTTTTGGATCTTCAGAAAATGAATCAGGCGTACGCCCCGGAGCTTAAGGAAGCTACCGAAAGGGTCCTCGATTCCGGTTGGTATTTGCAAGGAGCGGAAGTCCGTCAATTTGAAAAAGAATTCGCGGAGTATATCGGAGTGGACCACGTCATCGGAGTAGCCAATGGTCTCGATGCCCTCAGGATAATAATGAAGGGATATATGGAATTGGGTGAAATAAAAGAAGGTAGTGAAGTAATCGTTCCGGCTAATACCTACATAGCCAGCATTCTGGCCATCACGGACAACAGACTGAAGCCCATACTCGTAGAGCCGGATATCAATACCTACAATATCGATCCGGACCTCATCGAAGAAAATATAACGACTCACACCCGAGCGATCATGATCGTCCATTTGTACGGAAAAAATGCCTATACTGAGAAGATAAGCGCTATCTGTAGAAAATATGATCTGAAATTGATCGAGGATTGTGCCCAGGCTCAGGGTGCCTGTTTCGGGGACAAACGCGTTGGTTCACTGGGTAATGCAGCAGGATTTAGTTTTTATCCCGGTAAAAATCTCGGAGCGCTCGGTGATGCGGGCGCGATATGTACGAATGACGCCCAACTCGCGCAGGTTTGCCGGGCATTGGGGAATTACGGTTCACAGGAGAAATACAGAAACAGATATCAGGGCTACAACAGCAGGTTGGATGAGATCCAGGCTGCGGTGCTTCGCGTCAAGTTGAAGGGACTGGATAATGATAATGCTTTCAGACGTAAGCTGGTTGAATATTATCTGGCCCATATTTCAAATCCGAAAGTGGAATTACCTCGGGTCGGCGGAGATGTCTGTGCTGACGCGACGAATGTCTGGCATGTTTTCCCGGTTCGGGTAAAGGATCGCGCGGCCTTCTCCCGACATCTGACCGAACGGGGTATCCAGACCCTGGTTCATTATCCCATTCCGCCCAATCACCAGGAAGGCTATCCGGAATTGCACCATTTTGATCTTCCTCTCACCGAAAAGATTCACCGTGAAATAATCAGCCTGCCGATCAGCCCGGTGATGAGTATGGAGGAAGCAAGGATGGTGGTGGAGGCGGTCAATGACTATTGATCTGGTCTGCGTGCAAATTAACCCTTAAAGGAAACGGTTGGATTGGAGATGAGGAGCTTGAATTTTTATTTTGACTAAAACCGTTTCAAATAAGTGAAAGAAAATCACATCGTTTCATTCTACTACCCAGGCAGGGATATTGGCGGTGCCCAACTGCTTTTTTCCCGTATAGCTGAATATCTTTATCACGCGGGTTATCCCATCAAGGTATACGGCGATGAACGCTGTTATATAGCGAAATATTTATCAGAGAATCAGGTGGAATTTATTTCCTCCAGGACAAAGCTCAACGGTAAATTTGTGGTCGGTGAAGATGAATTGTTTATTTTGTCTTTGTCTGTCGCCGCAGACATCGGAGAAGAATTTAATTTTTTCCCGGATACCAGGTTTATCTTCTGGGATCTTCATCCCAATTGCCTGGTCAGTCAGACGGCGCTTTTTGATGTGTACAATAAAATAGTGGACGACAAAGTAACCGGCAAGGTCATGCGTGTGCTGGAAAAAGTCAGGGTCGAAAAAATCGAATCGATGGTGGTCAAAGCCGTGGAAGCCAATGGTTTGATTTTTATGTCCGATTACAATTTTACGGTCAACAAAAACATGTTTGAATTGCCGGAGAATGTCGATCTGGTACCGATCCCTTTGACCGTCAACGAAAATGGACGGTCCCTGGACAGGAATCCGGAAAAGGGAAGTGGAATAATAAGGATTGGCTGGATCAGTCGACTGATGAGGCATAAAAACAAGGTGCTGTCGATTTTGGTGGATGATATTTGTGCGAGCTCATACCCTACAGAATTGACCATCATAGGAGATGGCAACGACAGAAAATACATAGAGAATTATGTTAGCCGTAAAAAAGCGGAGAATATCAAATTTGCAGGACGTATAGGCACGAATCAATTACAGGAGTACCTCATACAAAATATTGATCTGGGAGTATCGGTCGGCACTTCTGCCTTGGAATTTGCCAAAGCCAGTATCCCCACCGTCCTCGCCCCGGCCGCTGCCCAGTCCAGATATTTTTCAAAACATAACGAAGGCTATGCCTGGCTGCATCAGGCGAACGGTTTTGATGTCAATACGTACAAGGAAAATAAGGACATCAATCAGACCTTCAATGAGATTCTTCGGGATTATCAATCCAACGACAAGGCCTATGGACAGTATGCCTACGATTATGTATACCACAATCACAGCATAGAATCGGTCGGTAATAGAATTATCGATCTGGCAAAGATCAATCGATACACCTATAAGGATCTTCAATCAAGCGGACTGTCAGATAAGACGCCTTATCAGAAATTTTTATTCGACACGATGGGGCTGTACGGCACTCTGAAAGAGAAATTCATTAAACATTAAACGTCTGGGGTAGAGGAAGCTCCAGCTTCCTTTAAATAATATTCCCAAAGCTGGGCTCAGGGATTCTGGGGTAGAGGAAGTTCCGACGATGGGATGTAGGAGACCCAGCTTCGTCGAAGGTTATTGGCGCTCCGCATAAACGGCGTAATACCGGGGTGTGATTTTTCTAAGGAGCGGTCGGAAACCGATTTTATTGGTGGGGCCTGTCCATTTTTCGCGATATTGGATAGCCCATCCGGCCTTTTCCAGCAACCGGTCAAACTGCCAATCGGTAAATTCATGATAGTGCCACTCCCTGGGATCTGCGTTGGTATCGCGGAAAGGCGCTGCAAACCAGAGTGCCAGGGGAACCGTCACCAGCAATTTTTGGCCTGGCAAATTTTTCAGCACCGAGTAGGGATTCAATAAATGCTCGAGTATTTCAAAACCCGTGACCACATCAGCATCGATGGATTTCAAATGATCATAATCGTCATCCAGGTCTTCGCCTTCCGTATTCTTCACGTTATAGCCCTTTTGTCGCAGCAGTCGGGAAAATTGATTTTCAACCCCCAGATCCAGAATTTTGTCTTCTTTGCGGAGGAATTTTTCTACCAATTGCATCGTGTGCTGGAAGCGTCTTTCATTGTTCGACTGAACCATATTTCAATATTTGTCTTGCAGGAATGAAAAAATTCTGTTCCTGATAGGGTCGACACTGCTTTATTTGAAACGACACACATCGCTTTGATTGCATTACAACGGATAAAATTCAACGATTTGAAATTTTTAATCCCTTGAAGAAGGAGATTTCAATTGTAATGCTCCCGGTAAAAGTCTACCAGTAACTGGCCCGTGTGCTCCCAATTCATGGTACCGTTCATGGTAGCATCGTAGCCATTTTGGGCGCACTCGCTGACCTTGTCCGGCTGAGAATGCATAAGGATGACCTGGTTCGCGAACGAGGTAGCATCGTCGGCTTCAAAAATGTATCCCGATTGGGCTTGAGTGACGATTCTTTCAAGTGGCTCACAGGAACTCACGAGTAGGTTGCACCCCAATAGCATAATCTGAAAAAGTTTATGAGGGATCGTATTTTCGGTGTGATTGTTGGAGTTATGGGGTACGAGATTGATATCGGACAGTTTCATATAGGAGGATACCTGTCGAAATGGTACGCTCCCTACAAATTCTACGTAGTTTTCAATTCCGAGCGTGCGGACCATCTCCCGGAGTTTTGGCAGAACCCCCGAAGAAGCACTCCCCACCAGGAGTAATTTTACGTTGGGTATTTTATGAATAATCCGGGGCATGCCCTCCAGCACCGTATCAATACCTCGGTGAGGACCCATTCCGCCGATATAGGAAATCACGTAATCGTTCCTGTACTTTTCTTTCAATTCGGATAAATCTTCAAAATCTATATCCCCGAACGATTTTCTTTCGGTGTTGGTGATTACGGTTATTCTGTTTTCCGGAATCCCGTGTTTGCTGATCAGGTGAGATTTCATTTCGTCTACCACCGCGATGATGTGATCAGCCTCTTTGGTAACCTCGGCTTCGTGCTTGAACCATCTGTTGTAGGAAAATAAGATCTGATCTTTGATTTTTGCCAATCCCAATGGTTTCCATTTGAACCAGATATCCAGGGCATCAGGAAAATTTTCATGCAAATCCAGAACGACTGGAATTTTTGCTTTTTTCCCAGCCCTTAAACCCGTCTTGGCCAAAGGAAGATCGTGAACGTGGAGGACATCGGGCTTGAATTCCGGGATCAATTTATCAAGCGCCCGTTTAAAAATGGGATGGATAAAATTAACCGCTGCGATGGCATCGTACAGACCATGTTTGATTTTTTGGTCGTTGGCGGGGTTGTTTATCCGGTGGATGGTAATATTTCCCTTTTTTTCCTTGGGGGTTTCACCTATCCTTCTGTTGCAGACTATATCTACCATTATACCATTGTCTGCCAGAGTTTGTGCTTCTTTTTCTACACGGACATCCGGGGGGTAAGCTGCGTTTAGAAGCATCATAATTTTCATTTAGGAATCGACTTTATTGAGGGTGAATTAATCCGTAGTGATTCAAATCGGTGCATCATCACCAATTCCAGGTGATGGGGCATTCTACGATTTGATATATAGCTGTCGTCCGCAAGGGATTCCAATGTCGCCTCGTTTTGCTCGATCCTCCGGATGGCGTTTACCATCATATCGATCTCTGTCTCGTAAAGTCTGTAAGCGACGCTATGAAAGGTGTCTTCAAAATAAACTGGGATGATTTTTTTTTCAATGAGTTCGCCTTCGTCCGTTTTGTCAGATATATAGTGCGTGGTAGCCCCGATTGGCATTCCGGAATAGATCGACCATTTAAACGCATCCAGACCTTTGGTATTGGGCAGATATCCCGGGTGGGCATTGATGACCTTATGGTTTGCGGCCAGATCTTCTGGTAGAATGCCCGCTCCACCGATCAAGATATGATCAAAGGAATTTTGATCAAAATAATGGGTGAGGTCTTCAGTATTGACCCTGGTAAAATCAAGGTGCATTCTGGCGCATGTCTCTTCGATCGAAACGGGAACCTTGCCGGAAGGCCTGTGGGAGAAGATAGGTTGATAATTTTTTCGTTGGACCCACGGTATGACCACCAGATGAATCTCCGGGTAACCATTCAAGATCAGTTTGCAAATAAGATCCTGTGTTTTTCGATGGGGAGCGTCGTACGTAATAATTGCTATCATAAATATGCTGGTTTAGATCGATTTATCCGATCCTGGTTCTAAAAACTGAGCGATTCTCTGGCGGATTATTTCACTGGCGTTTCCTGTGCCGTACAAATCTGGAATATACTGACCGGGACTGGCTTGGAGGATGTCGCTGAGTAAGCTTAGATCCTCGAAGCACAACGTGTTCCACCCATTTTCGAGCGTTTCAGGCCATTCCGTTTCGGAGCGAATGGTGACGCAAGGTACCCGTAGAAAGTACGCTTCTTTCTGCATTCCCCCGGAATCTGTGATCACACCGCCAGAATGTTTGACCAGATAATTGAATT
>CALEIL010000215.1 GCA_937876435.1 uncultured Bacteroidota bacterium | reverse complement strand
CACAACCGGAATAGGCAGATCCATGAACCAATCCATTGCCAATCAAGCGAATATGTCCTTCGTCATCCTGATCACTGTCATCGCCACTATTGGCGGTTTTTTGTTTGGGTTTGATAGTGGTGTCATTAACGGCACTTACGATGGCCTTAAACAAGCATTCAGCTTGACCAGTGGGGAGTCGGTGAGCTCTTCCCTGTCACTCTACCTCGCCTTCGGTTCTGCTATTTTGGCAACCCTGGGACTTTATTACGTTCGCAAGGAATTATTAATCATTGCGGCCTTGCTGTTTATTGCATTTATCTGGGAAGCACAGAATGACAACTCTTTTCGAGTTGCATCCATGTTATTGGGCTGCGCTTTCGGCGCTCTGATTGCCGGCCGGGCCGCCGACAAGTTTGGCCGTTGGTGGGTGCTGATGATCTCCTCCATCTTCTTCATTATTTCTGCCTGGGGTTCGGGCATTGCGACGGGTTCCGTTGAGTTTATTATCTATCGTGTCATTGGTGGCCTCGCAGTGGGCGCCGCCAGCATTATCTGCCCCGCCTACATTAGTGAGGTGACGCCGGCTCACTTGCGCGGCAAATTAACTTCAATCCAACAAATTGCGATCATTTCCGGTTTGTTTTTTTCCACCAATCAATACCATGGCATCATCAGAGAAACCATCAAAAAAATTTGTCATAATAGACAGGATAGACTTTACGCTAAAGTTTTCCAGAATAAACTTTCTACTGGATGACATCATCGTATTTTTCATCCAGGACTTCGGCAATATTAAGCTGAGGTATCCTTTTTTATTCACCAAATTAAATTCACGTTCTATACAAGCCAGGCAAAAATCAGCCTGAGAGCGGGAAAATTGGAAAATACGACCACTAGACTTTTCTTTTCTTGGGCCAAGAGACCTTATTTCATAAATTGGCTTTCCGATCACGACATCAAAGCCCCCCTTGTATTCCATTTCAAAAACTTCCTCCAGATTCCTGGTAAAGGATTTGATAATACTTCTCAATTCCGGGGAGTCCGGCAATCCATGTTTTTCCCGGTTTGATTGTATATAAGCCATGGCGGTCCACAGGTAACCATCATCATATACATGCCCGGGCCTATGCGACACAGAGGCTACCTTCCATTCCTGTAAATCCGCATGAAAATACTTCTGTGACCATAGATGATTCCCATGTTCCGCGGGATCGTGGCTCCGCATTGATTGGTCCAATGGGTCACGACCCATTGCCAAGGGGTCTTGGTCTTGACCCCTTGGACGAGTGATCAACCGATGGAATTCTTTACTCGAAATAGATTTCATTTTTTGCATAATGCCATCCAATTCATTTCCTTCGCATACGAGAATCATGTGTACGTGATCTGTACAAATATTGTAGGCCAGGCAATTGTAACCATTCTCGACAATGATCTTCCCAATGATTTTTGTCAATGATATCTCTTCTGGCAAATTCAATTCAATCGGATCTCCTTTTTGGACGTTGTATTTGATCATCCGGGGGGAGGTGCGACTGTTGTGGGTGGTCCAGACGACATGGTAACCCAATTTTTCTTTTGGTTGAAAAACCTGAGGGAAAGATTCGTACCAGTTGAATGCTTTATCCCCTGCAATCAAAGGATCGTCAATGAGTGAATTTCTACATTTTATATTGTCATGAAGCGAAGTGAGCTTGCGCCCTTTCTCTGCAGTCCGAAACCACAACGACAACTTCGCAATCTCAACGGATTCTTCGTTGACATCCACTCCATAGATATTGTGTTCCAGTATTGAGTTTTCAATATTCGATAATGGGATGTAATTTCCGGGTAGCTTGTTTTGAAGTTCATCAATGTAGTGGTGTTCCTCAATCAAAAAATCCAGGACCTGGTTGAGTAAAGCACCTCTTCCACAGACTGTATCACAGATTTTCAAACCCAGCAACCATTGCCTGTACGATTTTAGTTTTACGAGTAAATGTTGAATTTTTCCCTGGTGCTCACCTCTTCGCTCGTGCTCCAATTCTGATTCCAATAATTCGAGTTCACGTTTTTTCGCCGCACACAACGACCCCACCGTGTGATCTACGATGTATTTGGTCATGTCCCTGGGTATATAGAATTGACCGTCTTTCCTTCTAGGTCTGACCTGTTCGTCCCTCGATTTTTCTTCTTCGATCTCCGTCTGGATTTCTTCGATATCATTCAACGAAAGTTCTAAGATGTGGCTTAGAATACTGGCGCTTACCTCGCGTTCAAAATCATAGGTATTCAGCCTCTTTATGTGCGTAAACAGAACAGCGTCGTCAATTTTCAATCGGTCCAACACCGAGTCTGGTGCAAATAAACCCCCATTGTATGGGAAAATGTCATAGTACCTGCCTTTATGACCAGTATTCAGATAACCAAAATACTTTTTGTACCGGGTATACAATGGTTGATACGCATCCTGTTTACTAAGCGTGCTCCATTGTTTTGCGATTTTATGAATGGAGTCGGGAGGCAAAAGTGATCGCCCTTCTCCGAAGAATAAAAACAGAAACCGATTTAATAATTTTTGTGTCTTCCGGAATAATGTCAGTTTATCGTGGTCCGGATTATTATCCTGGATGTTCTGAAAAATGGCGTTCCGGAACCGGGAACAATCTATATAAAGTTGTTTGGTAATGGTTTGGTCCCTGCTCAGAAATTCTTCCTTCAAGTTTTTCGGCGACATTCCTTTGAATATTCTTGTAGAGAAGTGATACTAATCGATATCATTCAAATATAACAGATTCCGAAGATGTATCAAAATTTTATGTGGTCTGATGGGGATCACTCGTCGGGATCACTCGTCGGAATCACTCGTCGGAATCACTCGTCCAATGGGTCACGACCCATTGCCAAGGGGTCTTGACCCCTTGGACGAGTGATCCCGACGA
>CALEIL010000214.1 GCA_937876435.1 uncultured Bacteroidota bacterium | reverse complement strand
ATGTCAAAAAAGATGAAGAAAAACATGATATGTATTTAGATTTTCGTGCACTAGCCCGCAAAAAAAAAGACGGGGTTGAATTGCCCGCCTTTAATATATTAAAAATTTGAAGTAGTACAACTATTTTGCTCCTCTAATTCACGGTTTGGCTGTATTCGATATTATCGATGAATTTTTGGATATTGAAACCATCAGAACTCTGGGGATATTTTTCTCCGATTTTTTTGTAGGCGGTCAAAGCATCCTTGTATTGGCCCTCCATTTCATAGAGTAATCCAAGTTTCTTAAGATAGTAGGGAGTGAGGTAACTGTTATCCCCATAATTGGTGGCTTTTTTATAGAATTCGATCGCTTTACCATATTCTTCCAGTTCGGAATACGCATCACCCATCGCACCGTACTTGGTAATCGGGGTTAATTCACCCCTGGCTTTAAAATCTTCCAGGTAGGAGATGGCGGCTTCGTATTTCCCCAGTTTCAAATATGAAATTCCCGCGTAGTAGTTGGCCAGATTGGCGGTTTTGGTTCCGCTGTATTCCTCTATTATATCCAGAAATCCCATATTACCCGCTCCCGGGCTGAGTAAGGCATTTTCAAAAGAATCCCTTTCAAATTGTAACTCTGCCATATAAATGGCATTGGTGGCTTCTTTTTCTCTGGGTTTTTGGTACAGATTGCTGTACGCGAGGTAACCAATAGCCAGAAGAGCAATCGCTACGACGACTCCTCCAATGATCTTTTGATTCTTCTCAAAAAAGTTCTCAGAATTAATTTCTCGTTTCGTTGTGGACATATAGATTTTTATTCGATTTCCTCAAATATGAAAATTCAGGCAAAAGTATAAAAATAATATAATATTTCCCTGCTGGACGCGATGAATATTACAAAAAGATCGGGTTGTGCGTCCGGGGTTCGATCGGTGTGCAATGGCTAAGCCATTCGCTGACCGTATTTGTCCCGGTCCGGTTACTTCAGAAACGGATAATCATCTTCGATGTAGTTGTCCTCATAGAGCTCAGACGGATCCGGAAAATCAGACTCTTCGGCAAATTTGACGGATTCTTCGATGATGTTCTTGATCTTATCTTTGATTTCCTTGATTTCTTCCGGGCTGGCGATACTTTCTTCCGACAATTTCTTTTCCAGCATTTTCAGGGGATCTTTGTCCTGATAGGATTTCAGTTCCTCTTTTGTCCGGTATTTGGCTGGATCGGATACGGAGTGTCCTTTGTAACGGTAGGTTTCTACCTCCAGGAAATATGGTCCATTACCAGCGCGGATCGAATCAGCCGCCTCTTTGAAGGCGTGATGAACCGCTACCGGATCCATGCCATCAACGGCTTTGCTGGGAATTTCAAATACATCCCCCACTTTATATATATTGGTCAGACTGGAGGTTCTCTCTACCGAAGTACCCATGGCGTAATTGTTGTTCTCGCATACGTACAGCACGGGCAGATTCCAGGTCTTGGCCATATTGAATGACTCATACAATGCACCTTGTCTGGCAGCTCCATCGCCAAACATAGTGACCGAAAGATTATCAGTTCCCTTGTACTTTTCGGCAAACCCAATCCCGGTCCCGATGGGAATCTGAGCTCCAACGATCCCGTTTCCCCCGTAATAACAATGTTCTTTGGAGAAGAAATGCATTGAGCCTCCTTTCCCCTTCACAATCCCGGTCTTCTTTCCCCACAATTCAGCCATACACGATTCGGGGCTCACTCCTTTCATCAGGGCAATTCCGTGTTGACGGTAGCCCGTCACGACAGGATCCTCAAGACGCAGGGCAGTTTTCATTCCGGCCGCAATGGCTTCCTGACCGATGTATACATGAAGAAACCCCCGAATGTTCTGACGACCGTATTCCATCAACGCCCGTTCCTCAAATCGTCGGATCAACAACATGGTTTCGTACCAGGTCAAATAGGTCTCCTTACTAAATTCTTCCTTATCTTTGATGTTTGTATTTTTTTTGGTCTCAGTGGCCATATATCTTCTTTGTTTTATAAAAACGGCATCCATTCAACTGCCTCATAATTATCCCAAAGATATAAAATATCAAATACTAAAGTCAATTGCTGAACACAAAATATAGAAGCCTTGCAAATACAGAAGATTAAGCTGGCTCATTTTAAAAATTACCAGGAACTGGAAGTTGAATTTCATCCGAGACTCAATCTGATTTTGGGGAATAATGGCGTGGGCAAAACCAACCTACTCGATGCCCTCTATTATCTTGCCTTTGGTAAAAGTTATTACTCCATCGCTGATCGAAAGTTGATCCGGTTTCAAAATCAAGATCATCAGGATCCATATTTCCGGATTCATAGCAAGACTATAAAGGAAGATCAATACACCGTCACGTATTCACCCTCGCGTGGCAAAACATTGGCAAAAAATAACGTGGAGTATGAACGGATAGCAGATCACATCGGTGAAATTCCCCTGGTATCCATTTTCCCGGAAGACATATATCTGATCACACAGGGTTCCGCATTGAGAAGAAAATTTGTGGATGGTACGGTGGGACAACTGGACAGGACTTATCTCCAGGCATTGATCCGTTACAATCAGGTCCTGAGGCAAAAAAGTGAATTGCTGAAAAATAAAAGAGTGTCGGTCCGGGATAAAGATATTCTCCTGGACAAATACGACCAGGAGCTGGCTCGCGATGTTCTGATCATCGAGACAGGAAGGGCTGCATTTGTACAAGAATTTGATCCTTTATTTTCCGCCTATTATCAAAAAATAGCGCAACGTGGATTGGAACACGCCACTGTCAAATACGCCCGATCCCTGGAATCCGTGGACGTAGTCAGCGAACTGAAGCGATGTCGCTCCACAGATATAGAGAAGGGGA
>CALEIL010000213.1 GCA_937876435.1 uncultured Bacteroidota bacterium | reverse complement strand
TATTTCGAAAGCAAGGATCACCTACTCGCCCACATCATAGACGTATTTATAGAGAAGAGCATGGAAATGGTACATAAAATAGGCGGAATCCTCCCTGGGGACATTGAGCACGAAAACCCGATCACCAGCATCTAATAGTTCAGCAAATATGGAATCAAGCCGATTCATTTGGGTAAGGATGCATTTTGAACAGGTGGCATCGATAATGGATACAACTTTGGGTCTGGAGTCAAAAAGGGAAGATGTGGTATCTATATCAAAAATCCTCTCGCCTACTAATTGCAGAAGCGCGGGTGGAAACTCGATTTCTTTAGATAACCATGGATCATCATTCTCTACTATCTTCTTATTTTTGAATGTGGTGTCCGAATGATTGCACGCCATATAAATGGGCAGTATAACAGCAATAATAATAATAACAATGTTTATCTTATTCATGGAGGTCAAAGGTGAGATCAAAGTAGCCTAAGGAAGGAGTTCTTTCAGTGAAACTGACGATAATCCGGTTATTTTGTTCATCCACCACAAAAGAATCGATCTCTTCATCCAGGTCCAGGGTTTTTATATAAGTACCTTCTGTGTCAAAAACGATTAATTGGTTCGCGCCCACGCCTATTTGGCGTTTGTGTTGGTCGAATTCAATATATTGGCCCCCGAGATAAGAAGCTAAAATATAGTTTCCTGCTATCTTAACACCTCTGAAATATCGTTTTTTTATTCTTTCTCTTGATGAATCACCCCACAGCGGACCGTAAATGTTATACTTTAGATTTCCATCCAAATCGCAAATGGTCATAAGGTCCATAGTAGATAAGGTTCGGACATATATTTTGTTTTCTTTCGAAATGGCAAACTGAGATCGGGCAAAGTCATTTTGAGAGTCGGGATGCGTATAACCAAAAGGGTCAAATTCACCGGTTACAAAATTATATCGGGCAATGGTTTCTTTATACGTACCTGCGCTGGTCGGAATAATGCCCCGTCCGATGGCAATTTCTTCATCCAGGATTTTGTCCACACCAGAAAGAAAACCAGTTCTTGAAAATTCATACCGCGGTTTTGGCAGATAATGGACTTCACAAATATTATTGTCCAGGTCAAACTCATAAACGACCAGCTTCCCGTGGTCAAACATCCAAAATTTTCGGCTGTCATAAACCGGCATCGGTTTACCGTAATATGAAATCTCCCCGGGGCCTTTACCTATTGTACCTACACTACACAAATGCTTATAATCTTCTTTGTCAAATAGGTGGATTCCTTTATCCAGGCTTTTGATGTCAACGACAATAAATGCATTATCAACGATAAAAAAATCAATTAAGCCACTGAGAATAACTCCTGTTTCAATGGGATTAATGGGAGCTACAGACTCGACGAGATCCCTTTTATTCTGCACTTTTTCCAAGGCTCCGTCCGACACTTTCGAGCAACCAGAAAGTAGAATAGGAATAATCGAAAAGACAAACCACAATTTTATATTCATTTATGGTAATAATTTCAGGAGAAATGAAAGTATGCAGACGGAAAATTATAAATTACCTGTCTGCATACCGTAAAGTAAACCGCAGATTTTCTAGATCCTGAATAATACGTATATATATCCGTTGAGGACGATATTAATCGAGCGGCCACACTTTTTCCTCATTATAAGGATACCAATAAACGCAAAAACAACCACCTCCTATCTGTACCAGACATCCATTAGGACAATCTGATGCTTCAGCGGTTTGCTCTACAAAGTTCCATTCTAAGATGCTGCTAATGGAGTTGTACTCGCTTTTCTGTACCGAAAACATGAGAGCCAATGCAAATAATAATGAACCCAATGATAAAATTACTTTCTTCTTCATTTTTCTGTTATTTATTGGTTAAATTATAATAATGCACATATTACCCCCCCCATAAAATTTTCCAAATAAATGCCAGAATAGTTTTCCACAATATTGAAAAAGTTTTCCACATCGTACTAATTTAACAATGAGATAATCTGTCAAAAAAATATCTAGAAATACATTAAAGGAACTTAACTTTCGACGAAGTAGCTTCCGAAATCCGCGGGAGACCAATTTACCCATTCTGCGAGAATATATTCAGTGAAATCTACGAGATCTCCGTGTCCCTTGGACCCGCTTTGTGTACTTTGTGGTTAATTCACCCTTCGCGAGATCTCTAAATTTCCCTTTCCTAAAACATTTTCTGATTCTATGTCGTTGTACTTAAACACCTCTGACCGAACGGTCGGTCAACGCTAAATGATAAACTCGATGAATGCTGAAATACCAACCGTAGACCCCAATACAAAAGAAAGGATCATCGCGACCGCGCTGGAACTTTTCGCCAATCAGGGATATCACAAAACGTCGATCAACCAGATCGCCAAAACCGTAGGGGTTTCCAAAAGCCTGATTTACAATTATTTCGAAAGCAAGGATCACCTACTCGCCCACATCATAGACGTATTTATAGAGAAGAGCATGGATATGCTCCCTGAAGGCCGAATCGAAAATCTGGAAACAATCGAAGATCTCATCGATTACCTCCGCATACTGATAGAGAATGTAAAATCACAACCCTCGTACTATCGCTTGCTGATTATGCTCACATTGCAGGGCACGGTCAAAGAACTGATCATGGCCGACATCCTGGAAAAACAGGAAAAACTCATCCCCCAGCTCACTGGCTTTTTCGAAAAATTCTACCCCGCGGATCCCAAAACCATAACCTATCTATTCGGAGCTTTTATGGATGGGATCGTATTGCACTACCTGTATATGGAAGGGAACTATCCGTTGGACGAAGTATTTGATTTTTTCACCACCCGGCTCCATTCATTCCTGAAATCATAAAACATAGCGATGAAATATCTAATCCTGACCATCTTATTCTTACTACCTGTAGTCCTGGCAGCCCAGGATCTGACGCCCGAAGAAATAATCCACAGAAGCGAAGAAAACCTGCGTGGCGGAAGTAGTTACGCCGAAATGAAAATGACCATCGTCCGGCCTACCTGGTCCAGGGAAACCAAAATGAAAAGTTGGGCCAAAAATCAGGACCAGGCTCTGATTCTGGTGACTGCCCCGGCAAGGGACCAGGGGATCGCCTACCTGAAACGCGACAACGATATATGGAACTGGCAACCCCGGATCGAACGAACGATCAAACTTCCTCCCTCTATGATGTCCCAATCGTGGATGGGTTCAGACTTTACCAACGATGATCTGGTCAAGGAATCGAGTCTGACGGACGACTATCAGCAAACTTTGCTGGGAAAAGAAATGATCGGCGACCTGGAATGCTACAAGCTGGAATTGGTCCCCGAGGAGGATGCAGCCGTAGTATGGGGGAAGTTGATCATGTGGATTACCGTGGAACATTTCATGCAGGTCAAAACCGAATTTTATGACGAAGAAGGTTTTCTGATCAATACGATGACAGCGAGTCAATTCACCACGTTCGATGGCCGGCATCTACCCGGCCGCATGACCATCGTGCCGGAAGACAAACCCGGTCATCAAACCATCGTAGAATATATCTCGCTCGACTTTGACCAGGAAATCCCCGACCAGGTGTTCACCATCCAACACATGAAAAACCTCCGCTGATATGGGAATGACATTCAAACTGGCAATCAGAAACCTGTGGCGCAACAGGCGTCGAACGCTGATCACCGCGGCCAGCGTTATGTTCGCCACCTTTTTTGCGATTTCCATGTCATCTCTACAAAAAGGGACCTGGCAACACACCATGGAAGGACTGCTCCACAACTATACCGGGTACGTTCAGATCCATGCCTCAGGCTACTGGGAAAATCAATCCATCGACCGGTTGTTTACAAATCGGCCGGAGTTAAAAGATTCCATCCAATCTCTGCCCGACGTGGATAAAATCATGGAACGGTTGGAAAATTTTGCCCTGATATCCACGGGTCCCAAAACCAAAGGGGTTCTGATGGCCGGTGTAGACCCCGATGAGGTCGGGCAATTCAATGATATCCAAAACCAGATCCGGGCCGGAAGTTTTATCGAAGAAGGAAAACAGCAAGCCGTTTTGGGGGAGGACCTCGCAGAACTTCTCGGACTGACTATAGGGGATACCCTTATCGCGATCAGCCAGGGTTACCGGGGCAACAACGCGGTCGGGCAATACCAGATCAGCGGATTTGTTGACTTTGGTAACCCGCAGTTCAATAAACAACTGGTGTATATTCCACTTTCCGAAGCGCAGGACTTTTACGCGGCTCCCGGGCTGATTTCATCCCTGGTGATCACCACGCATGGAATCAGTGAATCGGACAGACTTGCCCAAACTCTGGAAACCATGCTCGATACCAGTGCGTATGAAGTAATGACCTACGAGGAACTATTGCCTTCCCTGATTGAAAGCCGGGCACTGGATGAGGCGAGTTCCAAAATCATCATGTACATCCTCTACATTCTGATCGGATTTGGAATGCTGGGGACGGTCATGATGATGCTCAAAGAACGACAATACGAATTTGGTGTACTCAAAGCGATCGGCATGAAATCCAGAAAATTATTTGCGATGGTATTTATGGAAGTTTTGGCTATGGGTTTTGTCGGGGTGCTTGCCGGTATGGCGCTGGCTCTGCCCTTGGTGCTCTATCTTCAGTACAATCCAATCCATCTGGGAGCGGGATACGCCGAGACATACGAACAATTTAACATGGAACCACTGATGAAAGCTATTGTCTCCCCGCCGGTATTCATAGAACAGGCCATCGTAGTGTTTGTCATGGTCGCCTTGATATCGTTGTACCCGTATTTCAACCTGCGAAGTATGAAACCGGTACAAGCGATGAGGGCGTGATTGGTGATTGGTGG
>CALEIL010000212.1 GCA_937876435.1 uncultured Bacteroidota bacterium | reverse complement strand
GAGTCAGATCAAGGCGCTTCGAATGAGTATAGCCGGGGTTCTATGATTGAGATGCCACGATGAGATGGCTCAAAAGATCCCGACGGAAATTAAAATTTTTGACTTGACAGAGTACTAGAATACGGCAAGTAGTAAAATTTTTAAAACGGTGTGAACTCCGAAAAACTTAAAACAGACAAATTGAATCTTAGAAGCGAAAAATGGTTTGCCCGCAAAGGGAAAGATGGGTTCATTTACAGAGCCTGGATGAAAAATCAGGGGATTCCTGACGATGAATTTATCGGAAAGCCTGTGATCGGCATTTGCAATACCTGGTCCGAACTCACCCCATGCAATGCGCATTTTCGGGAGTTGGCCGAATCGGTCAAAAAAGGAGTGATCCAGGCCGGTGGTTTTCCGGTTGAATTTCCCGTGATGTCCCTCGGTGAAACGCTCATCAAACCCACCGCCATGTTGTACCGGAATTTGATGAGCATGACGGTAGAGGAATCGATCCGTGCCAATCCACTCGACGGTGTGGTGCTACTCGTGGGGTGTGACAAAACAACCCCGGCCAGCATCATGGGGGCGTGTAGCGTCGATTTGCCGACCATTGCAGTGTCGGGAGGTCCTATGCTCACCGGTCGATACAGGGGACGAAACGTCGGAACTTCTGACCTGTGGAGGTTTGATGGTGAAAATCAATCGGGACTATTGACGGATGAGGAATTTAGAATAATTGAAGGGGCTATGTGCCGCAGCAGGGGGCATTGTGCAGTGATGGGTACGGCTTCTACTATGGCTTGTATGGTGGAAGCACTGGGTATGACCTTGCCGGAAAATGCCGCCATCCCCGCTGCTGATTCACAAAGAAAAGTTCTGGCCCAAATGTCGGGACGTCGTATCGTAGACATGGTCAGGGACGATGTCAAACCTTCTGATATATTGACGCGGGAATTGTTTGAGAATGCGATTATGATCAATGCCGCCATCGGTGGTTCGACCAATTTTATGATCCATCTGATGGCCATAGCTGGCAGGATGGGTGTGCCTCTGACGCTCAAAGATTTTGACAAATTGGGTCGCGAAATTCCACTTCTCGCCAATCTCGAGCCCTCCGGGAAATATTTCATGGAGGATTTTTACTACGCCGGTGGACTACCCGCGGTCATCAAAGAGCTTTTCCCGCATATTCACAAATCGGTGATGACCGTCAGTGGGAAAACGGTAGAGGAATGCAATCAGAACGCTACCATTTACAATACCGATGTGATAGCCCGGCTGGAACAGCCATTTCAGGAGCATGCAGGAACAGCAGTGGTTTATGGGAATCTTTGCCGGGATGGAGCGGTCATCAAGCCTTCGGCCGCCAGCCCTCATTTGATGCAACACAGAGGGCAGGCCGTGGTGTTTGAAACCATCGAAGAATATCACGCCCGAATCAATGACCCGGACCTCGAAGTGACCGAAAATCACATTCTCGTCCTCAAAAATGTCGGCCCGAAAGGATATCCTGGTATGCCGGAGGTAGGGAATATGCAGTTGCCGGCCAAACTCCTCAAAAAAGGGGTGACCGATATGGTCCGGATTTCGGATGGCCGAATGAGCGGAACCGCCTTTGGTACCACCTTTCTTCACGTGTCCCCTGAATCAGCGATAGGGGGCGTGCTGGCGTTGGTACAGGAAGGTGATTGGATCGAAGTGGATGTAAACAACAGGCGGTTGCATCTCGAGGTAAGCGAGGAAGAACTCGAGAGCAGGCGACGATCCTGGGAACCCTTACCGCCGGTGACGGACAGAGGCTACGTCCGGATGTTTTTGGATCACGTTCAGCAGGCGGATAAAGGGATGGATCTCGACTTTCTGCAGGGGAGTTCGGGCAGCGATGTGACGAGGGACTCACATTAGGGATTGCGGATTGCGGATTGCGGATTTAGGATTTGTCGATCCGCCTTTACCCTTTTTACCGGTAATACCAGGGGAAGGAACCAAGCCGAAAGCCGCTTTTCCTGCCCGGCGCCCAATACCGGCCCAGTTTTTTCCGGCAGGGATGTACGGGATGTTCCGTCGAAATCCAAATAGGGGTAATCGTCCTGCGAATTTCGAATTTCTCCGGGAAAAGTTTATATTCAATACCTGAACCAGTAAATATGAAATATTCATCCAATGACCACGAATATCCTTCCAGCGTTGTCCGATCACGCCGGGAATTTTGTAAAAAGACAGCCCTCGCCTCCGGGGCAGGTCTTCTTCCTTTTCACATATCATCGAATGGCTTTTTTAGCCGGGAAGTTTTTTCAACCGATCAAGTATCTGTCATGTCAGACGATTCACCAAAAAGCATAATTGGCCCTTATGGGCCGTGGTTGGCCCAGCGCCGGCAAAGTCCCGGAGAAATGTCCTTTCTTCATTCCCAATATTCAGATGTAGAAGCCTGGAAGAGAGAAGTGATTCCCATGGTCAAACAGTACGTTGCTCGTCCGGCGGTGGATTATGAGCCGGTGCCCAAAATCACCAAACGGTATCGGTATGACGGTCTGGATATCGAAGAAATGGAGTGGTCCCTGCCGTACGGACATCCGACCAAAGCCGTTCTGCTCAAACCAACCGGAGCTACGGGACCAATGCCAGGCATCCTGGGTTTGCACGACCACGGCGGTAATAAATATCTGGGATTGAGGAAAATAACCCGAACCAGCGATGAAGTGAACCCCGTTGTAATCGATCATCAGAAACTCTCCTACGAAGGAATTCCATGGGCCAATGAATTGGCCAAAAGGGGGTATGTGGTTCTGGTTCATGATGGATTTGCCTTCGCCAGCCGGAGAGTGCGGTATACCGAAATGGAGTCCGTTGCCTGGGATTCGATTAAAACGGATGGCTTATCGGATGAAAATCCTGAAGATCCTGAGAATATAACGGCATACAATAAATGGGCAGCAGCTCATGAAAATGTCATGTCCAAATCGCTTTTCTGCGGGGGAACTACCTGGCCAGGCATGTTTTTACTGGAAGATCAGGTGGCACTTACGGTTTTAGCTGCCCGTGCCGAAGTGGATGAAAACCAATTGGGGTGTGCCGGCTTGTCGGGGGGTGGCCTTCGGACGGATTTCCTGGGAGGTCTCGATGAACGCATCCGATGCGCGGTGAGTGTCGGTTTTATGTCCACGTGGGATGATTTTATGTTGCATAAATCGTATACGCATACCTGGATGACCTACGTGCCCGTTCTTCCCCGGTTTTTAGAATTTCCCGAAATACTCGGTTTGCGTATGCCTTTGCCTACGCTAGTTCAGAGCAATAATGAAGATGGTTTGTATACCCTGCCAGAGATGAAAAAAGCCGCCAGAATTCTGGAGGACAATTATGCCAAAGCCGGAGCTTCTGATGCGATTTCCTGCCGGTTTTATCCCGGCGAGCACAAATTTGATGCCGCCATGCAGCAGGACGCGTTCGAGTGGTTTGATCAATGGCTGAAATAAGGGATTAGGGACCGGGACTCGTGATACAAATTCTAATTTCCTATAACTTCTACTGGCTCGGCAATCCTTCCTATACTCCAGGCTCCCCGCCGGCTTACCGATCCAGTCTCCGTCGAAGGATCGGTCCATACGGACTCCTCCGTCGTAAGCTTGCCCGGTACGGGCCCGTCTGGGCGGGATGGCTTAGCGGGAAGCTAAGATTGCCGAGCCTGGTCATAACACTATATGTATTTAAAATTTGACGCAAATATGTAACGATCGGATTTATCCTACAGGTCATTAACGCTTTAAAAGCAAAAGTGAATCTTAATGTACATTTAGAGTTTCTTTTCTCGAATTCGTACTATTGCAGGTTGAATTACTGTAAATGCATTGGATAATTTATCATGATGTTGTACAATCACTTTACAAACTGCTTCTCCCCGATCCTGGGTATTATACCCTGCCAGACGAATCAAAATGACCCCGGTATGCAGTTTTTGCATGCGGTTGACTAATCCCCGAAATCCTTGTCGCGAGTAATAAGTATTCTGCCTTCATTATAAGCTATTTTAGGTAATTCTTCATCACCTACAGATCGATCCTCCTCAATAACATAAAAAACATCAAACCCTAAATTCCTAACTCCATCAACGATACTCCTTCATCAGCTAAAAATTTCATACTATAGCAGGGTAAATATTTTCTCCCTTAAGTGCATCCGCTGCAAATGAAAAGGCAGCAAGAACAGCCTCCCTTGTGAGTCGTGGATAAGAAGATAATAAATTCTCAATAGTCTCTCCGGTAGATAATGATTCCAATATTATTTCCACCGTTATACGAGTACCTTTTATGACAGGTTTCCCCATCATTATTTCGGGATCGATTACTATGTATGGATACTTTTCCATTTTTCTACTTTGTGTAAAGTTAAGAACTTTCCGAGATTTAATCGAACAAATACCAAATGAACCTTAAAGGTTCAACCTGCCAGCTCCAGGTTATTCATTGATGAGTCTGATTTTGCGTCCCTATTACTCCATCTCAATTTTATCTATCTCCTCCATTATCCGGGCTGTCTCTTTGAGCGCCACGACAATTTTTTGATAGTGCAGAATATCGTCAAATTCAAGGGTGCAACCCTTCCGGTCTTTGAGCCATTTTTGGACGGGCTGATAACCGCCGATGTACATCTCCCAGGTCGTTTGCGGAACATTATCAAAATACTGGGTCTCGTTTATGTACACTTTGCCGGTTAAGTCCTGGGATTGGCCAGAGACGAAGCGAGGTTTGCCAACTACGTTGTTCCCATCCACGGGATATTGGCTAACGTATTTGTTCACTACCGGACTTTCCAATAAATGGATTCGCCTAAGTTCACCTCCCAATTTCACGAGTTCCCAAAATACGTCCCGATCCTCCGGATATGGTACA
>CALEIL010000211.1 GCA_937876435.1 uncultured Bacteroidota bacterium | reverse complement strand
CTTTGAGCTTTGAGCTTTGAGCTTTCAGCTTTGAGCTTAGCCAGGTCGCTCCAGACTTGATCCGGAGTGACTATTATTTAACTGCCGCCTTTGATAACGCCACAACCAACCCGGGTACCAGCAGCTCCGGATGGCTGGGAAGTGAAATCGTCTACTCCGTCGTGGATAATCAATGCTTTGCCGACGATATCTTTTTGAGGATCGTTACATCCAATGCACCATTCCGACGTGGTAAAACTGACCTGACCTACGCCATTGGCGTCTACCGTGAAGTTGCCGATGTCCCCCTTGTGGTAGCCATCAGCGTTCCCCCATTCCCCGTGAGGTTGATTGGTCGGATTCCAGTGTCCTCCTGCTGAGGTTCCGTCATCTGCGGAGCAATCACCCGTTTCGTGAATGTGAATGGCGTGTTCTCCGGCTGACAAACCCTGGATAGTAGCCGCCAAACGAACCTGTCCGTTGGATTGTGTAAAAGTAGCGGTTCCTGACAGGTTACTGCCACTTTTTGGTTCGAGTTGTACAGTAACGGTAGAGGCTTGTGATTCTATATTTTGTTGATTTGGAGTTGTTTGCATGTCGGTCATCCCGTCCTGATTGTCGTCAGCCTGGTTGTTGTTCTGACAACTGACGAACATCACTGTAGCCAGGAACAGGAATAATAAATTGTGAATTCTCATAGCTGTTTTTTTTGATTTATTTGATTTTGAATTATAAATATACCAAAACATAAATGGAAACCCAAGTAATTTTGGACTCATTTAGTGGTTTCAGCTATATAGACAACGATTTTGATTTAAATTGTGGTATGTCAATGGGTGGAATCAGGTAAAAGATTCTCCCTGCAGTGATCGCCAGACCCAGACGAATAAAAGAGGTTGGGGGGGAGGAAGAAAGTACTCTACGCATTGGCAAAATTTCCTACCTTCATCCTTCATTGGAGGTATATAAACTCATAGCTGAATATGGTATACTGGCTGATTTTGGTCGTGATCTTGTTGCTGTTTTTGATCGTCCGCTTATATTATCCCTATGTATTCAAAGCATTCAGATTGACGATTTTGAGAGGCCGGCGTACCGCTGATCCTTATGATTTGCAGGACTTCGAGCATCGTACTATAGTGGGAGGGGCGATTCGGCCATGGCCGAAAGACAGGCAATATAATCAACTGCGATTCAGCGAAGATTTTTCACGTCAATTGCTGGAAATGAAGACGACCGCCTTTCTGATCAGCCGGAATGGAGAGTTGCTTCACGAACAATACTTTGGGCGCCACCATCAGGAAACGCTTTCCAATTCCTTTTCGATGGCCAAGTCGGTCGTGGTCCTCATGACCGGGAAGGCCGTAGAGGAAGGATTTCTCAATTCTCTGGATCAGAAAGTGCACGAATTTTTTCCTCAATACGCTTATTCGCCGGCTGATCAATTGACTATCCTCGATTTGATCCGCATGAGTTCGGGGATGAACTGGAAGGAAGATTATTATCTCCCGATGAATGTTACGACTCAGGCGTATTACGGCCGTGATTTGAAAAGTCTGATCCTAAACCGCAAAATAGGCACCTTGCCCGGCAGGAAATTTGAATATCAAAGCGGAAATACCCAACTGCTGGGTATGATTCTGGAGCAGGTACTTCCAGTGAATCTGAGTACTTATTTGTCAGAAAAATTCTGGGTGCCGATGGGCATGGAAAGCAACGCATACTGGACAATAGATGAAACTTCGGGCATCGAAAAGACGTATTGCTGTATCCATGCCACCGCGCGGGATTTTATGAGGTTTGGTCAGTTGCTGCTACAAAACGGAGCGTGGAATGGCCAGCAACTAATGGGAGCTTCGTATATCAACGAGATGCGACGAGCCGGATTTCCAACCAGTCCCCAGTACGGGGCCGGACTTTGGCTTGATATGGATTATGACCCTCCATTTTATCTAATGCGAGGCCACCTGGGGCAATACGTGATCGTATTACCCCAATCCGATGCAGTGATATGCAGACTGGGTAGAAAGTATAGAAAAGAAAATGCAACACCACCCAGATTGGACCCAAGTGATATCTATACCTATGTGGATGGAGTGATCAACGCCATGAATCAGGTTGATCAATCATCCTTCCTTGGCCCACCCAGGCTGTAGTAATTATTTTCCTCGTCTTCTTCACCTATATCCTCTTCGTCGTCATCCAATTCCGAACCAGGTACATCCAGATCATAGCCTGAATGATCGGTATCAAAATTTTCAGTATCCCAGTCGTCGTCCTCAGGAGTGGAGATCATATCTCTTAATTCGGGTGGAAAATCTTCCAATGGGACTTCTTCGACGTCCGTGTCATCGTCCTCGATCTCAAAATCCACATCCAGGTAATCATCCTCGAAATCATCGTCATCAAAGTCTTCGGTGGATTCTTCCGAATCGGGATCCCCATTTTCATCCAGGGGAATCTCCTTGTTTTGGTTGTAAATATCGTCTTCTGACGGGTAGGGCTTATAATCCGGTGCTTTTGGTTTTTTATTTTTATCTCTTTCCATTGTATTTAGTTTTTTGGCTATGAAAATTTACACAGATTCCTCCAACTAAAAAAATATTAAACGTTTTTTTAATTTTTTTATTCCGTTTGCGTAGTGCTCAATACCGCACCCGGTGTGGAAATATTTGCCAGAATCTTTTGCTCATTTGAAAATAAGTCTTACTTTTGCAGACCAAATTGTAAAAATTTAATTTGACATCATATGTTTGCGATAGTATCCATTGCCGGACAGCAGTTCAAAGTCACTGAAGGACAAGAACTCTATGTACATCGTCTCGACGCCGAAGAGGGAACCGAGGTGACCTTTGATCAGGTGTTTCTTACTTCTGATGGCGATGCCGTGGAGATAGGTACCCCAATCCTTAATCTGGGTGTTAAAGCGACCGTTCTCGAACACCTCAAAGACGATAAAGTCATCGTTTTCAAAAAGAAACGACGCAAAGGGTACAAGAGAAAAAATGGTCATCGTCAGGCATTGACCAAATTGAAAATCGAATCGATCGCATAAATCTAAAAATATTTGAGTTATGGCACACAAGAAAGGAGTAGGTAGTTCGGATAACGGAAGGGATAGCAATCCCAAAATGCTGGGAGTGAAAATGTTTGGCGGGCAGGCTGCTATTGCCGGAAACATTCTCGTACGTCAACGTGGAACCAAATTTCACGCAGGTGACAACGTTGGTATGGGACGGGATCACACCTTGTTCGCATTATCCGATGGAACCGTCCAATTTAAAAAAGGCAGGCTCAACCGAACTTTTGTTCATGTAGTCTGATACACTGACTTACTATAGAGATATTACTGAAGAGCGGTGGATGATTTCACGGCTCTTTTTTTTTGGAGCCCATAACGAGTGTCTGATCGATTTAATAACACATTAACCCACGCCTGTCCAGTGTTTTCCCGTTTTTCATCCTTCTTTTCCCGACAGATTAACAGGGAAATCTGGGCGCTGGCTATTCCCAATATTATCAGCAATATTTCCGTCCCGTTGCTCAGTACGGTCGACACCGCGCTTATGGGGCGGCTTTCACCGGCTCATCTCGGAGCGGTGGGACTCGCTTCGATGATTTTCAATTTTATGTACTGGAATTTTGGGTTTCTGCGAATGGGTACGACCGGTC
This sequence comes from uncultured Bacteroidota bacterium, assembly GCA_937876435.1. Lineage (GTDB taxonomy): Bacteria > Bacteroidota > Bacteroidia > Chitinophagales > Saprospiraceae > Membranihabitans. Next base: position 1,225 of record CALEIL010000211.1, on the reverse strand, counting down.
TGACTGCCCAATTCTACGGGGCGGATGACATTCGACAGGTCATGTACACTTTGTGGCGGGCCCTGGCGCTGGGAATGACGATTGCGGTGGTGCTTTTCATTTTTCGGCAGCCCTTTCTGGACCTGGCGATCGTAGCATTTCAGGTTCAGCCCGAACAAATCGAAATGGTGAAAGCCTATTTTTATACCCGAATCTGGGATGTACCCGCTTATATGGCCATGCTGACCATGATGGGATGGTTTTTTGGCATGCAAAATGCCATTTTTCCTCTCATCCTCACCGCGTTTATCAATATTCTTAATATGGGAATGAGTTATTATTTGGTGGCGCACCAGGGAATGGAAATCCGGGGAGTGGCACTCGGTACGGTGATTGCCCAATATTTGGGTTGTGTTTTGGCTTTGATCTTGTTTATGAGGAAGTACAGAAAATTGACTTTTTCTATGAATATTCGGGAATTGTTTGACATCGCTACTTTCCGGCGGTTTATATTGATGAACCGGGATTTGTTTCTCCGCACTATCTTGTTGACATTCGTATTTGCTTTTTTCTACAGTCAGTCGTCTACATTCGGGGTGCTGTCCCTGGCTGTTAGTGTGGTGATTATGCAGTTTGTCAACTGGATGTCGTATGGTGTGGATGGTCTGGCGTTTGCCGCAGAGAGCATAGTGGGTAAATACGCCGGAGCCGGTGATGAGAGGGCCACCCGGCAATCCATTGGATTAATTTTCATCTGGGGAGGATTGTTCGCGGTCCTATATGCGGCGGTATATGGATTGTTCTACGAGGACTTGTTTCTCGTTTTTACGGATGAGTTAGAAGTGATCCGGGAAGGCAAAGTATACTGGTATTGGTTGGTATTGATCCCGATCATGGGATTCGCTTCCTACGTCTGGGACGGTGTATTCATAGGTTTGACGGCATCGCGTTCTATGCGCAATGCCATGATCCTGCCATTTATTTTGTTTCTACTGACATTTTATTGGACCAGGAATTCTCTCGGATTGCATTCGTTGTTTCTCGCCCTGTCGGTTTTTTTACTGGCCAGAGGAGTGGTGCAGTCCTGGATGTATTCCCGGCGTGGACTCCACCTGGAGTAATGCAATCTGCTGAACATCAATCAGGGACACTCCGAAGAGGAATAGGAATTGATGCAAAATGGCTTTTGGGAGTGTTCATCAGCTCTCAGCTTTCAGCTTTCACCTCTCAGCTTTCAGCTTTCAGC
>CALEIL010000210.1 GCA_937876435.1 uncultured Bacteroidota bacterium | reverse complement strand
CGCGGGGAGAGGTATGATAAATACCGGTTCTCATATCCTTTGGCGCCGTAAATGGGAGCTATTTCCAGACCACCCAACCCCTGGTCATGATATTCAGTCAAAAGATTTTTCAGGTTGGTGCTATCCACTGCGCTTCCCATCCACCACCACCGGGACCATGGCCTGGACGTCATAGTGGTCGTGGGCCACAAATTTTCAGGAGAAATGCTTTGTCCAAATATCGATACAGGGACCAATAGGATCAAAAAATGAAAGTTTCTTTGAACCCACGCAGCAGATCTTGTTGGATTATATCTTTTTAAATCTGATATTTTTGTTACGACCCTGTTTAGTATTTTAGTTGGCGAATTCACGCTGGGAGGATTTAATATCTAACGATTATTTCCAAAGTTAGAAAAAAAGTAGATTATTGTGATTAATCAATCAGATGAACGTACAACTCAGGCAATTAACATCCAATGATCTGCCGTTTTGCAACAAACTGATCAATCAGGCCGGTTGGAATCAAACCGATGAAGATTGGCAACGGATATTGCAATTGAATCCAGAGGGATGTTTTATAGCGAGATTGAACGGAACAAACGTAGGGACTATCGCCTATACCATATTTTCACATAATCCAGAAAATATCTGTTCTCCGGTAGCCTGGATATCGATGGTCCTGGTGGATAAAAAATTTCGTGGGCAGGGCATCGGTCAGGTAATGTTTGCGATGGTGATGAGAAAATTATCCGATATGGATGTAGGAACCGTCCGCCTGGATGCCACACCGATGGGTCTCAAAATATACTCAAAATTTGGATTTGAAAAAGAATACGAATTAATTCGCCTGATTCGCGATGCAGCATACCCGGAAGGTTCTGTTTCTTCGTTGCCCAAAACCGGTTGTGATCCAATTCAACTGGCCTGGTTGGATGGTAAGTACACCGGCACCTACAGATACCCGCTAATACAAGCGTTGGCTGATGAGCTTCTCACCGGAATCATGCACCAGAGAGGAGAAAAGGATACCGTATCTGGATACGTAGCCTGGAGACCCGGAAGAACCGCCTGGCAAATCGGACCTTGCATCGCAGAGGATCCTGAACAGGGGAATCAACTGTTGGGCAAGGCCCTGGAGCAGCTCTCCGGACAAAGAGTAATCATCGATATACCCGTTGTATGTACCTCGACGATTCGATGGGCGTTGGATAATCACTTCGTCGAGCAACGACGATTTGTCCGAATGTTTTTCGGCCGCAAAATAAAAGATAATCCAGGACACATGCTGGCTAGCTTCGGACCTGAAAAAGGATAGTCCGTAAAAATAACGGGCTCAGCAATGGGCGATCCCTGTACTAATCATCAAATTCACGTAAAAACATCATCAAAGTTTCCCACCTTTTATATATTGTAATTATTATTGAACCATAATTCTGACACATGAATCGTTCAAAATCATTTTTCCTCTTCCTCCTTTTTTTGATGGGCGCAACATTCACCCGGGCACAAACTCCCAAAAATATCGTCTTTATTTTGACCGATGATCACCGGTATGATTATATGGGATTTCATCCCAACAGTCCCGATTTTTTAAAAACCCCCGGGCTGGATCGAATGGCTAAAGAAGGGGCCCACATCGCCAATGCCTTCGTGACCACTTCGCTGTGTTCTCCAAGCAGAGCCTCCATTCTGACGGGTCAATACGCCTTTCGCCACGGTGCCATCGACAATTCCAACCCTCTGAAACCAGGCACCATTTTTTTTCCAAAACAACTTCAGAAAGCGGGTTATGAAACAGCGTTTTTTGGGAAATGGCACATCGGAGAAGCCAGCGACGATCCCAAGCCGGGATTTGATCGATGGATAAGTTTTCGAGGCCAGGGGGTATACTACGATCCAACTTTCAATATCGATGGTGAGCGACAACAAGTCAAAGGATATGTTACTGATCTGTTGACCGATTATGCGTTGGACTGGATGGAGAATGGACGCGACAAGAATAAACCTTTTTTCGTTTATCTCTCTCACAAAGCTGTACACGCGGAATTTGAACCTGCTCAACGTCACGAGGGAATGTATGCGGATGCCACTCTTGCGATCCCTCATTCGATGAAAAACATAGAACAGAATTACCAGGGCAAGCCCCATTGGGTAAAGGAACAACGGTACAGTTGGCATGGGGTAGATTACATGTACCATCACCAACCAAATCACCCAGGTTCGGTAGAAGAGATTTCAATCAGATATAGTGAATCACTGATGGCTGTAGATGAAAGTGTCAACAGCGTGCTGGACTACCTGAAAGAAAATGGGTTAGCAGAGAACACGCTGGTGGTATATATGGGAGACAACGGATTTATGCTCGGAGAACACGGACTGATCGACAAAAGGCAAGCCTATGAAGAGTCCATACGCGTACCGATGTTAGCCTGGGCTCCCGGTTTCATTCAACCAGGCTCGACCATTACTGAAAACATTCTGAACATAGACATCACCCCCACTTTTCTGGATATTGCGGATACACAAATGCCGGACGATTGGAAAGTGGATGGCCGGTCCTTTCTGCCCATTCTGGCGGGAGAACATCCCGGGGACTGGCGCAAGGAATTTATTTACCAGTATTTCTGGGAGCATGCCTTCCCCCAGACACCCACTACGTACGCCATCCGGAGCCCCAGGTACAAATTCATATATTACCATGGAGTGTGGGACACCAATGAATTCTACGACCTGGAATCAGATCCCAGGGAAATGCATAACCTGATTTCTGCTCCTGAACATCAAAAGTTGATCCAGGAAATGCAGAAATCACTTTTTGATTTTCTGGAATCCGAACAAGCCAGCGATGTGAAATTCCGTCGCCCGGCCAACTTTAGTGCCGATGAGAGAAAAGTGCATTAGTCGGGGCCGAGGAGGACGGCTCCCCTTTCAAAACTTTTGCTGACTGCCGGTAAAAATATATGATTTCGGTTTTTCTTGAGTATTTTAGCCGTATTAACATACAAGACAGAATCCATTTATGATATTTATCGTATTATCCGGCATCATCCTGGCTCTGTTTTTGGTGCCTTTCGGAAAATTTATCCGGTCAAGATGGTGGATATTTCTGGCTTTGTTACCCGTTGCTCTGGGGACTTATTTTTTATTTCAACTCCCAGTTATCAGCGGGGGTAAAATCATTTTGGAAAATAATGACTGGGTGCCTTCTCTGGGATTGAACTTTGGATTCAGGCTGGACGGCCTTTCTTTGTTGTTTAGTCTGATGATTACGATCATTGGGGCCTTGATATTTATATACACCAGTTCGTACCTCAAGGGGCATGCATACCTGGCTCGCTTTTACGGCTATTTATGTCTATTTATGGCCTCAATGCTCGGTGTGGTGCTCTCGGATAATATCCTATTGCTGTTTGTATTTTGGGAACTCACGAGTTTGAGTTCATTTTTTCTGATCGGGTTCAACAATGAACAAGCCGATTCCCGTAAAAGTGCGATCCAGGCTCTCTGTCTGACAGGTCTGGGTGGATTTTTTCTACTCGTAGGCCTGGTGACCATGGGAAGTATCGCTGGCACGTATTCGATACAGGAGTTAATGGCATCCGCTGATATCATTCAAAACCATAGCTCCTATCCACTTATTCTGGGGCTGGTTTTCATGGGGGCGTTTACTAAATCTGCCCAATTCCCATTTCATTTTTGGTTACCTGATGCCATGAAAGCGCCCACTCCAGTATCGGCGTATCTGCATTCGGCTACCATGGTCAAGGCTGGCATATTCTTATTGTTGCGGTTTACCCCTATCCTGGGAGGAACTCCTGCCTGGTCCTGGACATTATTGATCGTTGGTGGAATCACGATGATTTACGCGGGAATTATTGCCTTATTCAAAAAGGATTTGAAAGCATTACTAGCATATTCCACCATCTCTGTTTTGGGTGTCCTCACTTTTTTGATAGGATTGGGGACCCGGGAAGCGTTGATCGCTACCTGTGTATTTGTCCTGGTGCACGCACTGTACAAAGCGACTTTATTTTTGGTCACTGGTATTATTGACCATGAAACGGGCACGAGGGATCTCGGAATACTTTCCGGTTTAAAAAAGGTTTTATTTCCGGTGTTTATCGCGGGACTGTTGGCGGCGTTGTCGAGCGGTGGTGTACCCTTATTTTTCGGATTCATCGGAAAAGACCTTATTTACGAAGCTACTTTACATGCTGATCAGGCATTCATCGTATATCTGACCGCAGCCGCTGTATTGACGAATATATGTCTGGTGGCTGCAGGATTCATGGCAGGTGTAAAACCATTTACGGGAAAATTATTACCCGAATTTGAACACGTACATCTTCCCCAAAAATCAATGTGGGTTCCTCCATTGATTTTGGCATTTTTGGGTGTGATTTTTGGTTTATTTCCTGGTATTATAGGAGATGGTTTAATCACTCCGGTGATAACCGCTTTATCTGGTCAGGAAGATTCGGTTCATCTTAAAATATGGCACGGGTTCAATCTGGTTTTGATATTGAGCTTGCTGACCCTGGCCATCGGGATGGGTGTATATTATCTTATCAAATCAAAAGCTCGCGAATCATCCTTCGCTGGAATACCGGAAAGGTATTCTCCACGATCGTATTTTATGAAAATGTGGAGCTGGATGCTACAGATTTCAACGAGGTATACAGCCATTATGCACAATGGGTTTCTGCGGTCCTATTTGTTGAAAATCCTCATTTTTGCGGAATTGTTGCTCGTTTACCAGCTCATCCAGTCCGGTCCGTTGTACATCGATTATGATTCGTTGACTCCTATCACTATTTATGAAATCATGAACGTCATTCTGCTGGTGGGTGCCTTGTTTCTGATTGTCAAATCAAATTCGAGATTAACGGCGGTGGTGGGTATGAGCGTCGTGGGGTTTACGATATGTTTGATCTTCGTTTTTTACGGAGCACCCGATCTCGCCATGACACAATTTACTATTGACACGCTGACGGTGGTTTTATTTGCTTTTGTCCTTTTCAATTTACCCCCGTTCTTAAAATTTCCGACCAGGAACAAAAAAGTGATCGTTCGGGATGCTGTAGTGGCAGTTTTTTTTGGAGGAATTTTATCGGTGATCGCTATTAAAGCCTTACAAATTCCCACAACCAAGGAAGTGAGTGAATTTTACGCTGAATTTGCCTATACGCTGGCAAAGGGTAAAAATGTCGTGAACGTTATTTTGGTCGACTTTAGAGGGTTTGACACCATGTTTGAGATCGTCGTTTTGAGCATCGCAGCCCTGGGCGTATTTAGTTTAATAAAATTGAGGTTGAAACCATCAGAAAAGGAATAAATGAAAAGTACAATTTTACAAACATCGACCAGGTACCTGCATCCTATCTTGCTGTTATTCTCAGTTTTTTTGCTGATAAGGGGTCATTATCTTCCGGGAGGAGGGTTCGTGGGTGGGTTGGTGGCTTCCATTTCATTTGTACTGCATAGCATCGCCTACGGCACACGTAGTTCGTTGAAAATTCTGCATTTCCAGCCATTAACTTTTATGACCGCAGGCCTGGGAGTGGCTGCCTTGAGTATGTTTTTTCCGGTCTTATTGGGATACCCGGTGATGACCGGGATGTGGCTGGACCAATCCATTCCAGTAGTGGGTCTGGTAGGTACGGCGCTGTTCTTTGATATAGGGGTCTATCTTGTCGTGATCGGGGTAGTACTGACTATTTTATTCACCATTTCACTGGAAACACATTAGGATGGAACTACTCTTGGTGATAACGATGGGATGTTTGTATTCCGCTGGTGTATACCTCATTCTCAAAAGAAGCATGGTCCGGTTGATCCTGGGCATTGTGCTGTTGGGAAATGGTGCCAATATTCTGATATTTCTGTTGGGAAATATTACCAAAGGGCGTTCTCCTGTGATCGAGAGCGATATGCAGGTGCTGACGGACATTTATTCAGATCCTGTACCACAGGCTCTGATCCTCACGGCGATTGTCATCAGTTTTGGACTGACGTCTTTTGCCATCGTCCTGTTGAAACGGGTCTACGCTTTAATCAAGACGGATGATCTGGATAATTTGAACACCCCTGAAGAATCAGATATATGATAGGAAATATCATACTAGCCACGGTTCTGGTTCATTTATTCACCGCCTTATTGCTATTGGCATTTTGGAGGAAAACGGTGACCCAGCGTATTCTCAGCATAGCGGGAAGTATTACCGGACTGGGTTTTGCAATCAGTTTGTTCAACAGGGTTTTGAATGGCCCGATTTTAACTATGAATGCTTCCAATTGGGAAGCTCCCTTTGGGATTGTGTTTGTGGCCGATCAGATGAGCGCCACTTTTGTATTGCTGACAGCGATCGTAGCACTGGCTGTCTCAATATTTTCAGCCACCGGTGTAGGAAAAGCCAGAATGCTGTACGGCTACTTTCCGATATTCCATTTTCTGATTATGGGATTGAACGGAGCCTTTCTGACCGGAGATATTTTCAATCTTTACGTATGGTTTGAGGTGATCATCATTTCATCGTTCGTATTACTGACCTTAGGAGGGAGAAAGACTCAGCTGGAAGGTGCCGTAAAGTATATGACTTTGAATATTCTGGCCTCTACCTTTTTTCTGACGGGTATTGGAATATTATACGGCATCACCGGCACGCTGAATATGGCCGATTTATCCCAAAAGATCTTATTGGTCGATGATCCCACGATCGTCAATCTGACGGCCCTGTTTTTTGTGATAGGATTCGGTATCAAAGCCGCTTTGTTCCCTTTATATTTCTGGCTACCTTCTTCTTATCACACTCCGCCCTCCGCTGTAGCTGCGGTGTTTGGAGGCCTGTTGACCAAGGTGGGTATTTACGGTTTTTTAAGGGTGTTTACCCTGATCTTTGTACCGGATGACTCCATCAAGTTTTTGCTCATGGGCATCGGTATTATGACCATACTGACCGGGGCATTCGGAGCCGTCATCAAAAATGATCTCCGTCGTATTTTCTCTTACTTGATCGTCTGCCACCTTGGATTTGTAGTCGGTGGTCTGGCTTTATTTTCCGAATTGGCATTTACAGGTCTTGTATTCTACCTCATACACGACATCATCATCAAATCCAATCTTTTTCTGGTGTCGGGCCTCATCCGGCAAATTAGAGGATCTACCAATATGTCCAGACTGGGTGGGCTTTATGATCAATACCCCAAAATATCGTTGTTGATAGCCGTCGTTTTATTTTCACTGGCGGGTATTCCTCCATTATCGGGTTTTTGGCCCAAGGTTTATTTATTTGATGCAGGATTTCAAAGCAGGAATTATTTATACCTAATCGGAATAATTTTTGGGAGTTTGGTTACCTTGTATCTTATGGCCAGGATATGGTCTGAGGTCTTTTGGAAGCGGTCCACATCAGAAGAAAATGCGATAAACAGGTTTGAAACACTTCCCTGGTATAGAAAAATGCTATTGATCGTACCCATTGGAATCCTGGCATTTACTTCCCTTTTCATAGGATTGAATGCGGAGCTAATTATTCAGGTTGCTTCTAAAATCGCTGGCGAAATGGCCGATACATCCCACTATATCGAAGCGGTTCTGGGCAAATAAGAGAAGAGCTATGGTTAAACAATTATTAATGAATCTTGTGCTGAGCTTTACCTGGGTGGCCCTCACAGGTTTTATGAATTATCCAAACTTCCTGTTTGGGTTTCTACTGGGTTTTCTGATTTTGTGGATACTGAACAGAAATGAGGCGGACACGCGTTATTTTTCCCGGGTACCGAAAATCATAGGTTTTATATTTTACTTTCTGTATGAATTGGTTTCAGCCAATATTCAGGTGGCGTTTGATGTGATCACCCCGCGATATTTTTTCAAGCCCGGAATAGTACGATTCCCTATGAAAGCGGATTCGGATTTGGAAATTAATCTGTTATCTGTGTTCATTGCCCTGACTCCCGGCACGGTCGTATTGGATGTCAGTGAAGACAAAAAATCGATTTTTATCCACGTGATGTATCTGACAGACAGGGACAAATTTATTTCCCGGATACAGTATGGAGAAAAGAAATTATTAGAATTATTACGATGACATTAGAGGCTTATTTTGACTACGTGATTTTCCCGATATTGACCCTGGCGGTTTTATTATCCTTTATCCGGCTTTATAAGGGCCCCAATGTGGCAGACAGGGTTATAGCACTGGATTTAATCATCACGATTGGTATTGGGGTGGTCACGACGTTCAGCCTTCGTTCGGGACAGGCATTGTTCCTGGACGTCGCTATGATTTTTGCGCTGATCGCTTTTTTGGGAACCATCGCGTTGTCATTTTACCTGTACAAAAGCAAACAACAATGATAGATATCTTAATTGGAATACTGAGTACCATCGGGGCGTCTGCGATCCTGATCGCCTCGATAGGGATCGTCCGGATGCCTGATTTTTATCTGCGCCTTTCCGTGACCGTAAAAGCGGCCACTCTGGGGGTCGGTGTACTACTGATCTGCGCTGCAATAGAATTTCCATACACGGAGGTACCCGTCAAAGCCTTCGCTATCATATTTTTCTTACTGCTCACTGGTCCAGTAGCAGCCCATATGATAGGAAGAATGGCTTTCCGGTCCAAAGTGCCCGTCTGGAAAGATACCCACATCGATGAATTGGGAGAGGAATCCCATAAAGGAGATAAAATCACTTCATCGGAAGAGTAATTTGGAAAGGTCCCTCACTCGATAAGGAAAGGAAGCACAAGGGTGTAAAATACCTGCTTACTAGTGCACGAAAATCTAAATACATATCATGTTTTTCTTCATCTTTTTTGAC
>CALEIL010000209.1 GCA_937876435.1 uncultured Bacteroidota bacterium | reverse complement strand
TCATGTTTTTCTTCATCTTTTTTGACATCTCATCGTTGTTCCTCCCTCATATAACCCAGGCTATACCACTGTCGTCAAGCCTTGATCTGTCAAAAAATATATTGATAAACATTGATAGCTACTTAAATTTCCGCGCACTAGAGATTCGCCGGTATTCACCACCAAGTTTTATTTTCTTTGTATCATTGTCTGTAATTTGGAAACCTTCAATCAACCCGAATATGATCTTTCAATCCCCTGTAGAACCTATTTATTATGTGCTTCCTCTTATCGGGCTTTTGGTGGGGCTCTTTGGTTCTATGGTCGGTGGAGGCGGGGGGTTGATATTTTTACCGGTCCTGGTACTTATGCTCGATATCCCCGCACATACAGCCCTCATCACCTCCCTTGTGGCGACTTTGCCGATCAGTGTTTTCGGGTCCGTGGCTCACTACCGAAAAGGCAATATCCATTTAAAAGTGGCTGTTATGTTTGCCCTGGCCGGACTGTTTGGAGCACTGGCAGGTGCCTCTATCGCGCATGAATTCAGTGATGATGGGTTGATGGCAGGGTTTGGAATTTATTGCATTTGTATCGGTTTGTATATTATCTTTAGTACCCGAAGGCTCCAGATCTTACCCCAGTCACCCCAAGCAAAAAAAACCATATCTTCCAGATACAAGAACACGATCAAAAGTTCCTTGTTTGGATTTTCCTCCGGGGTGATCACTGGAGCATTTGGAACCAGCGGAGCGGCTCCACTGATGGCTGGATTGTTTTCGATGAATATTCCCGTCAAAATGGTCATCGGCACCTCCCTCGCCATCGTTGCCTCCAATACCTTATTCGCTATCGGAAGCCATTTTTTCGTGAGTCAGATCGATATGACCCTTGTAATTTTTCTGACCTCCGGATCCGTATTGGGAGCTATTATTGGGCCTTCTCTGATTTCCCGCGTCAAAACGGATAATTCGGAAGTGCGGATACGGTATATATTTGCCGTGGGAATTTGTATTCTTGGCATTATAATGATCAGGGGATGATGAGTTCCTGGGCAAACGTGGAACCTCTCATCCGGATCGTTTACGGGGTCGTAATATTATATTTTGTTCTGGGCGGGGTCGGTTTCTATGCGATAAACCGAAACAAATCACCCGAAACCGCCCGAAAAAGTTATACCAAGTTCTTTACCTATTTTATCATCGTCAATTTTCTCTTTTTATGCATCGTTCTGAAACCCGAGTTTTTTAAATATATCGCGGTGTTGCTTACAACCATTGGGATGTGGGAGCTTTGCCGGTTATTTTATTTGTCCGGGTACGAGCACAAATCATTCTTTGTAATTTCCATCGGGCTTTTTATTTTGTTGGGCACCGGATTTTACGGGTTTTCCAGATTGCCTTACCATCAGATATTATATACCTTTTTGATCGTAGCCATATTTGATAGCTTCAGTCAGATCACCGGCCAGTTGTGGGGCAGAAAAAAGATATTGCCCTCGGTCAGTCCCCACAAAACTCTGGGTGGCGTAACCGGTGGCATTGTTATTGCTTTTATCAGTTCATTCCTGCTGAGCGATCTCTACGAAATATCTATCGGTGTGAGGGTCTTTTTGGTGGTTGGTATCATTGGGTTTGCTTTCGCGGGTGATATTCTGGCATCTCTTTATAAAAGGAAGTATGGAGTGAAGGACTATAGCAGGCTGATCCCGGGACATGGCGGCGTATTGGACCGGTTTGACAGTTTGATCGTGAGTGGTGCCTGGGTAGCGGTTTACAATCTATATATTTGATTCATTCTCGCTATAACATATGGACAATATCCTACTTATCGCATTGGTTTATCTGGTTGGAATCAGTTTACTGCTGGTTCTCAATGAATTAAATTACAGATATTGGAAACTCCAGGCAGAATACAGTCGAAAAATTGCCCACGTACTGGCCACGCTGGCCACACTGCCTTTTCCCTGGTTGGGTGATATCCATTGGTTTTTATTAGGATTGGTTACGGTGTTTGTGATTTTCATGTTCGTCTCCAGCCGGACCAGATTCTTAAATTCCATTCACGATGTCAGCAGGAAATCTTACGGCAGTTTATTTCTTCCTATTGCGATCTATTTGACCTACCTCATATATACCATTTCCGGGGATCCCCTGATGTACGTGTTGCCTATGACTGTTTTATCCATTTGCGATCCCGCGGCCGCTATTTCAGGGATGTCATTCCAAAAGGGGAATGTCGCATTGTCCTGGCCGGGTCGGACATCTTCCAAGACCTTATTTGGCTCCGGCGCATTTTTTATTGTGAGTTGCCTGATATGTTTTGGGTATCTGAATTGGTTGACAGATTTACCATTAGGTCGGGTAATTGTTTATTCGATGCTTTTATCCATTCTCAGCACTTTGGCAGAATTATTCAGTTGGCGAGGTTCAGATAATATTACGATTCCCCTGAGTGTCCAGGTCGGATTGTTTTTATTGCTCTGAAAAAACCACGACATTTCCCTTTGGTGAGGTCATTAATCCCATTATTAGATGGAACTGGCAATGTTTTTGCGATATTTTATATAAATTTAATTCAAATTTTTCTCAAAAACACCTCCTATGAAAAAAGTCGTCATTGCGGGTGCCAATAGTTTTGTAGCCTCACATTTTGTCCACGAATTGCTTGGGCAGGGTTTCCATGTGGTTGCATTGGTACGAAAATCGTCTGACCTGTCTGCTGCGGAGAGGATGGAAAAAGCATTGGTGGATACTACTTTAGAACTTCCGTCTCAAATGGAAAATTTGAAGGTATTGGACTACGCCCTCAACGATGTCAATTTTGGAATCTCTGACGCTGATCTGGCACAGATTTTTGAAGACGCCGTAGATTATTTTCATTTTGCGGCCAGTCTGAAATTTGATTTTCGATCAAGAGAGGAAATCTTCCATACCAACATCGATGGGATTCGGAATGCCCTTCAGGTATTTGAAAACTTTTCCTCTCCTCATGCCCGGTTTTTCTATATCAGTACGGCTTATTCCTGTGGAAAAATGGAAGGATCATTCGAAGAAAAGTTTTATCCGGATGATGACATTTCCTCCTTCAGGAATTATTACGAACAATCCAAAAGAAAGGCCGAAAATGTACTTCGTAAGTTTGTGGAGAAAAATGGGATTTCAGCCCACGTGATCAGACTGTCCCAGGTCGTGGGCAATCCTCAGACCGGTGTAACCAGAACAGATTATGGTATTTTTGACTTTGCACGTAGAATTCACGCTTTATCGGATCAGTTTCCAGGTCAATCCATTCGGATTTTGGTTGATCCGGATGCTAATCAGAACCTGATTCCTATCAATGCGGTGGTTCAGGATTTAGTATCCTTAACCAGGAAGGACCAGGTACCCCGTATCCTCAATTTTGTGGCCAACATTCCGGTAGAAAATTATAAGATCATTCAAACCATTAGTGATTTACTTCCCATTGAATTGATTCCTGAAAAGGAAATCAATCCCGAAGAAATGAATGAACTGGAGAAAATGGTACTTTCCGGAATGACATTTACAGGGGATTATATCAACACCGATATTAATTTTGATACCAGTATGCGGGACAAAGTTCTCAATTCCAACCACAGAGAAGTGAACGATTCGGGCTTGCATGCCATGTTGGACTATTATTTGAAAAATGTTCGGGTTCATGGAAATGGTAGTCCTAAATCATAACAGCAACTTTTGAGAAAATGAAGAAGTATTCGATTAAAGGGGAGAATATAATCAATGTACCTAATGTGCTGAGTATGTATAGACTACTGGTGTCGCCGGTCATCTTATATTTTGCTCTGACTTATAACGAAAAATGGTTCGTCATCCTTATTTGCATCAGTCTGGTGACGGATATTTTGGATGGGAATATTGCCAGGATTTATAAGCTACAAACCAATTTTGGAGCTGCCTTAGACAACCTGGCAGATATGTTTACGTTTGCTATGGCCTTGTTGGGTTTGGTTCTGTTCAGATGGACAGAAATCCAGCCCCATGCCTGGCTTCTCTATCTTTTCCTTGGAATCTTTGTATTGAGTTATATCGTAGGGTTTTCTAGATTTGGTAAAATCCCTGGTTTGCATCTCTACGGAGCTGTGATCGCGGGGTATCTTCAGGGTTTGTTCTTTTTTGTATTATTTCTGTATGGATTTTATCCCTGGCTGTATTATCTCGCAGTAGGGTGGGGAATACTGGCTTATATCGAAAAAATCATCGTCCTGTGGAGATTGGATGATATCAGAATAGGTGTGAAAGGTTTATATTGGATGATGAAGGAAGATGCTGAAGAGTCAGTACATTAGTGCGCCGGGCATTAAGTTCGTGATTCTTGAGACGAGGTTATTTTTCATCACATCGAAAAAATGACCGAACCTAATTCCTACGCCGCAGACGGCGAAGGAACCTAAAAGCCCTCTTTTCTGAAGGGAGATGTCATAGCCTGAGTTATAGCGAGGCTTGATGAAAAAGAGATGGCGAAAAAGAAGTCGCCAAAAGTTTTATGAATTTATGAAACGGAGCACCAGGAAGGTCGGGTAAGTCATCTGAATTTGAAAGCCAATTAGTATCAAATAATAAAATAAAACACGTACCATGGAATTCAATTACAACCGGCGTCGATTTTTGAAAGACAGTTCAGCATCCCTGGCTTTATCTTTTCTGGGTGATTACGGGTTGGATCTGTATTATCGGGAAAAGAAATGGCGGGTTGGGCTGATTGGGTGTGGATGGTACGGAAAAAGCGATCTGGCCAGACTTATGCAGGTGGCTCAGGTCGATGTGGTGGCTCTGTGTGATCCAGATCAGCACCACCTGAAGGAAGCAGTAGAACTCGTGCAGCAACGGCTCAAAATTTCTACTTCCCCCCGGACCTATACAGATTACAGAAAGATGCTAGCCGCGCATGAATTTGATATAGTCGTCATCGGTACACCCGATCACTGGCATGCGTTGAATATGATCGATGCAGTCAAAGCAGGGGCGCACGTATTTGTCCAGAAACCTGTCAGCGCAGATGTTATTGAAGGGGAGGCCATGCTGACTGCAGCCAGAAAGTACGATAGAGTCGTGCAGGTAGGTACTCAGCGGAGAAGTACTCCTCACCTGATCGAAGCGAAGGAAAAGATCGTCGGGGCAGGGCTACTTGGCAACGTGGCTTACGTCGAAATGTGTTGTTATTATCATATGAGGGCAAATGGAAATCCGGAAGTGATTCCGGTCCCCGAATATTTTGATTACGATATGTGGACGGGGCCGGCTCCTTTGCGTCCCTTCGACAAGTTGCCTCATCGGGGATGGTGGCGGACTTTTATGGAATACTGCAATGGGATCATCGGGGATATGTGCGTTCATATGTTTGATACCGTCCGGTGGTTGCTCGATCTCGACTGGCCGGACCGGGTATATTCGACAGGAGGGATTTTGGTTCAGAAAAACGGAAAATCCAACACCCCCGATACTCAGACAGCTACATTCGAATACCCTGATCTCAAATGTGTTTGGAATCACAGAAGCTGGGGCGATCCAGTGGATCCCGAATATCCGTGGTCGTTTAAAATATACGGGGACAAAGGAACCCTGGCCGGAAGCGTTTGGAAATACGATTTCTCACCTCACGGAGACGGTCAGAAACTGCACGCAGACGTGATGTATGAGAAGGAACAATACCCCGAAGATCTTACTGAAAAAGATCTGGAATTGCATACAGCCCCGGCTATGCGAAGACATATGCTCGATTTTCTGGCTGCGATAGATGCCAGGGGAAAACCAGTCGCCGATATCAGGGAAGGTCACATTTCCTCGGCCAGTTGCATCCTGGGGAATGTTTCGATGCAGTTGGGAAGGGCGCTGGAATATGACCCAGTACAACGGGTTGTTAAAAATGATCCCGAAGCCACCCGATTGCTAACCAGAAATTATCGGGAAGACTGGACTCATCCCACGGTCAAATTTTGACGACGAGTTCCCACATCAATCAGGAGGATCAGGTCAATGCTTTGCGGACTTTCTCCAGCAATACCGGCACCTTCTCAAACGGATCTCCTGGCCCCAGTGTTTCCAACGGCAGATACCCCCGGTATCCTGATGATTTGATTATTTGAAACAGGCGATCAAAGTCTGTAGGGGTTTCGACCCCATCGATCCAAACGTTTTCCTTGATTTGCCAGGTGATCGCGTGGTGGATATTCTTTTTGATTTCATCATAGGGCGGGTTTTGCCGGTAGCTTCCGATATCAAGATTTTGACCCAACCAGTCAGATTCGACCAGTTTCAGGAGATGATCCACATCCGAAGCTGTTTTGAGAAAACCGTTGTGATTTTGTACCGCCAGCATCACGCCAGACTTTTTAGCTCTCGCACAACATTTCCGCATGTCCCGGGCCATCCACTCAAAAACTTCTGCCCGGTCGTACCCTTCATGTTCGTGGTGACCGGGAAATATCCTCAACACGGGAGCTCCCAATTTTGCGGCCACCTCGATCCATCTACTAATTAGTTCAATATCCGATTCCCGGCTCGAGGGATCAGGATTCGCGAAATCATTGCGGACACCGGTCCCACTGATATCCAGACCCAGCAAAAATGCTTTTCTTTTAAAATCATAGATAAATGTGTCATCGGGCACAGCCGGATAGCCCGGGAAATAGTATCCCGTCGGGTCGATGGCATCAAAGTTGTGATTCGCACAAAAGTCCAATACATCGGTCAGTTCGATATCTCCATTCGTCAGCGGTCTGTGGAACGAATAGACATTTAGACTCAGCTTTAGTTTGTATTTGTTGGATCGTCCCTGAAAAGGAGTTTTAGGGCGAATCGGTTTAGTGTGGAAAAGTGGCAACGCTGGTATAATTACCATGTTTTGAAGAAAAGATCGTCGTGGATTGGAGGATTTCATAGGGATATTGATAAGGATTAGTACTCTGTCAAGACAAAAATTTTAATTTCATTCGGGATCTTTTGAGCCATCT
>CALEIL010000208.1 GCA_937876435.1 uncultured Bacteroidota bacterium | reverse complement strand
GAAGGATTTGCAAGCCTATGAATTGTATTTGCAATCGCAAATACAAGAACGGATTGTAAAGTTTACCTCCCTGATCCGTTAGGATCGGGAGGCGTGAGTTTTCTAGGTGAAGGTGAGGAAAAGGGAGAGAGAGGCTGCAGATCAGGTCCGCAGTGACGAGGGGGAGGTGTGGGTGGGGGTGGGGGAACCAGCCTACAATCAAAGCAACCTAGGAACCATTGTCCGAATACAAATTAACCAACCGGTGTTAATTTCGGGGCAATCCATAACTGTAAATCAATATGACATTGCGTATTTTACTATTGCTGGGTTGTCCGCCATTTCGAACCCTTCCTTTTTCAAATCCACTTCACTATATAAATATGGCATTAGCACAGCATAGATATGACGATCTTGATCTATCTTCAAGATAGGCAGACCTCGTGGGAAATGCTTCAAACTCATTTTGGCTGAATAATCAATACAACTTAAAATCGTGTATTTTGAGGTGTCTAAATTGCACATAATTGTAGCGATTTTTTTGCCTGCAACCGATGTGAAAATAAGGGTATGATCATCCATATACATTATTTGAGCACCAAAATCCTTCCCGCTTTCTTCCATAAGTGAAATGCTTACAGCCAAATCAGTTTCCAAGGCAATTTTTCTGGCAACCTCATTATTTTCATGAAATAAAAATGGCTCTATTTCTTTACTACTACAATAGAATTGATAGGTTGTATCGCTCAATAGATCTGAAAAATAAATGGATTGTCCACTCAGCTTATAAAATGGGGAGATAAAATTTATATTATTTGTCGAACCATAATTAGAGCCATAATGATACTTTTCAATATTGTAGGGGAGGAATTTATCTAGTAGTTCTAATTCACTGTTTAATAGGAGTAAATCAAAATTCAGGTATTCGCCATTCCAGCTATTCAATGATGCCATATAGGGATAGACCAAAATATGATTTTCGTCAACTACTGAAAATTTATCAAAACGGAGTTCACTTTTTGTCACATCCAAGAATTGAACAGATTCAAGATTGGAAATATCAAAAACCAGGAGGTGCATCAAGTCATAGTCATTAATGTATATTTTATCTTTATATAGAGAAAAATCGGTGGGGTTCACTAAGAGATGAGGATTACTCGATTTAAAGCTATAGACAAAATTACCATTCCGGCTGTCAAAGATCAAAACATCCTTATTTCGACCTTGGGTAAGGACTATAAAATAATCATCGAGGACCTCGAGCTTTGCCAATTGGTCTATTATACTATTTGAATTTAGCTCCAGCTTAATCATTTCAGCTGGAGTAGAATCATATATCAATCTATTTTCATATCTATGACTCAATTCCACTGGGTCATAACTAATACCATAACCTTTTAGACCTTCCCACTGTTTTCTTTGATTCTCAACTGTACACGAGTTCAAAACCACTAGAAAACACATATACCAAAAGAATCCATATTTCATATTTGATCAAACTCGTTCAAATGATTGAAAATCCAGGAGTTGAAATTATTATTCATTATACACCTCATTTCAAGAATACTTGGAGTGCTAATAAAATTCGGATTTGTAAATATAAAATTTATTATATTTCCTTCTATGAAGAGCCGGGGCACGGACCTACGCAGGTCGCTACCATCACCCCCCATCCCCCTTATAGGCTTGTCATTCCTTCTCTGATGCAAATCGAATTCGGAAACTCTTAATTGGCTATTGCATTTGCAAATACCATTCATCCGTGCGGACTCCCATACGAGACCTGGCTAGGCACATCCCCGGACCTCTACCTCCCTTAACCTCATCCTCTCCCTCAAATTCTCCCTTTCCCTCTCCCTCAACCTTAACCTCAACCTTAACCTTAACCTTAACCTTAACCTCAATACCCCTCATTCATATTGTAAAAGAAAAACGACCAAAAATCGGCCTGCTCTTCGATCACCTTTGACGTCGGTTTTCCGGCCCCATGACCTGCATCCTTATCTATCCGGATCAATACCGGAGCTTCGCCCGCCTGTACCTCCTGCAATCGAGCCGCAAACTTAAAACTATGGGCGGGGACCACCCGATCGTCGTGATCCGCTGTGGTGACCATCGTAGCCGGATAAGCAGTACCAGGTGTGAGATTGTGATAGGGCGAATATTCGTACAAAAACTTAAACTGTTCCGGATCATCGCTGCTGCCGTATTCCGGTACCCATCCCCATCCGATGGTGAACTTGTGAAAACGCAGCATATCCATCACCCCTACACCAGGAAAAGCCACCTGATAAAGTTCTGGTCGTTGGGTCATACAGGCTCCCACGAGCAATCCTCCGTTGGATCGACCAGAGATGGCCAATTTTTCACTGGAGGTATAGCCTTCTGAGATCAGATACTCCGCAGCCGCTATAAAGTCGTCAAACACGTTTTGCTTCTTTTCCAGCATTCCCTGCTGGTGCCATTCTTCCCCGTATTCCCCACCCCCGCGCAGGTTGGGCATGGCATACACACCGCCTTTTTCCAGTAGAATCAGATGACTGGTGGAGAACGAAGGGGTCATACTGATATTGAACCCACCGTAGGCGTAGAGAAGCGTTGGATTTTGTCCATCCATTTCAAGTCCCTTCCTGTGAACTATAAACATCGAGACGGGTGTGCTGTCCTGGCTCTTGTACCACACCTGTTTTTCGACGTAGTCATCCGGATTAAAGTCCAGATCCGAAGCGAAGAATACCTCTGACTGCCGACTCGCCAGATCAAACCTGAATATGGTCGTCGGATACGTGAACGAAGTGTACGAATAGTACACCTCCTTACTGTCCTGCTTTCCGCTAAATCCACCGACCGAACCAGTTCCGGGCAGCGAAACCTGTCCTTCTTCCTGGCCTTCATAATCGTAGATGTAGACCTGGTTGGTCGCATTCTCGAGATAATTGGCAAACAATTTTTGACCAGCTTTGCTCACCGATTCGAGGAGAAATTCTTTTTCAGGTATGACGTCCGTCCAGGTATCAGCCTCCGACTTATCCACCTGCATACGAACCAGGCGATAGTTGGGAGCATCCACATCGGTATGCACATAGAAGTAACCATTCCGATGATCCACCACGGAATTTTTATTTGTAAACCCGGTAAACAGCGGCTGGAAATCCCGGCCCGGGGGATCCAGTGGTTTAAACCAGGTTTCAAAACCGTCGGTTCCACTTGCTTTGTATAATATCAGGTATTTATCATCCTCGGTGACAGACACATTGTGGTACATTTTGGGTGCTTCCTCGTCCCGGTAGATCAATTCGTCCTCAAATTGTTCGTGCCCCAACTGATGGTAATACACGCTATGAAAACTGTTTTGGTCACTGAGTTCTGTACCCTCCGCCGGCTCCGGATACCGGCTGTAAAAGAATCCATTTCCATGCCAGGCAGCTCCGGAAAATTTCACCCATTCGAGCTGATCTTCCAGTATATCTCTGGTATCGAGGTCGATGACCCGGATCGTACCCCAATCCGATCCTGCTTCCTGGACCAGAAATGCCATGTACCGGTTGTCTTTGGAAGACCCGATCAAGGAGATGGCCGTAGTGCCTGATTCCGTCCAGACATTGGGATCGAGGAGTACGTCAGCAGCAGCCGGATCCTCCCCTTTCTCCACGATATAAATCACCGGTTGGTTTTGCAAGCCATCATTTTTAAAATAGATAAGTTGGTTGCCGACCTGGCGGGGTATGCCATATTTGGTATAATTGTACAACTGCTCGTACCTTGTCATAATATCATCCCGAAACGGGATGTCCTTCAGATAACCAAATGTCACTTCATTTTGGGCATCCACCCATTGTTCTACCCTGACTGCCGTATCCACTTCCAGCCACCGGTAGGGATCAGGAACTTCAGTTCCAAAATAGTCATCGACCACCCCCCCTTTTTCAGTTGGTGGATAAGATCCGTCAAATGGGGGATATGACCGGTCCGATGATTTCTCCGAATCAGAACAAGCCACGATGCAGGTCGTGATAATCAGAACCGAGAGGATAGATAGTGCATTCATAATTAAAAATGGATATTTGGTGAATCACCCACGAAAATACGAAGAATAATTGAACACGATGTAGGGAATGGCCTCTGCCATGGTTCTGGAGAAGATTGTATATGAAGTATCCTGTAGCAGACCAGTTATGATTGCCAAAAAATATCATTATCTTACCAGGGTATTTTCACAGGAAGATATGAAGCGCGAAATGACCAGCGGTGGCGTTGATGCGTTTCTGTAAATGACGCGATATAGGGGCAAAGGAAGGGCATTTCCGGAATAGAGAGGTCATAATGAATACACTCAAACATATAACCTGTCAGGCCAAATGAAATATTTTCCAGTATTATTGATCATCCTGTTTTCGGGACACAAAATCTCTTGTCAGAATCTGACCGATATAAAGCTTGAATGGCTGCAGTCAAAAGTGGAAAAAGACAGGTTATACGAAGCAAAAAACGACTGCGATGCTCTGATGAAATATTTTTCAGAAGAGGTGATATTCTATGAAAAAGGCGATTTATTAACTTACAAATGGTTGGAGGAGTATTGTCCCTTGCTTCCTAAAAACCTTCCAAAACCGGACAAAATTAAAAAAAAGGAATTTTTATTAAGCCTTACTACGGCTTACGATATACTAGAAGAGACATTTTACACAGAAGAGCAGGTGACTTATAAAAAAGTGACAACTTCGATCTGGCAAAAAATGGATAGCGAATGGAAGATCGTGCATATGAACGTTGGGATGCACAAAGAGGAAGACGGGCCTGAACCATAGAGTAAGCGTTCTGAACATAGGACGGAAGCAGGAATTCGATCTCTAATGGACGAACCCCGAAGCAGTAGTGTCCAGGATCAACAACTTTTTTACTTCCATAAATTTGAACGTCATCGGTCGATACTGTGCTGAAAAATCCTTAACTTAGGAGGTTCGTAACAACACCGTCATGGACTCACGACTTTTTAGCGACCTAATCCGTCAATGCTGGGACACACAACGGTTAATGGATCGCATGCACCGCGATCTGCCCTCTCATTTTCGTGATGACTGGCCGGAATTACCCTGGAGCAGGTATCGGGTGTTTTATGGGGTGCTGGTTCCGGTCGTGATACACGATGCTCTGTTTCGACTACACGATATCCCTTATTCCAGTGACCACCGCAAGGTGATGACAGCACAGGGATTGATCACTGGTCTTTTTGACGATCTGTTTGACCGCATCCATTTACCGGTGGACCGGATCCGACAATTGATGGAAACCCCCGACTATATCATTTCTTCAGAATATATTGAGGAACACCTGAGTCAGTATCTTTTTAAAGAAATTAATGAGAATTTTACCGGCATCCCCAAAGTATTGGAGGATAGCATCCTCGGTATAATGAAGGCTCAGGACCAGTCATTCCAACAAAGAGATCCGGAAATCCACAGGGATGACATCCTTAGGATAACCCGGGAAAAAGGAGGACAGGCTGTATTGTTTTACCGGAGTTGTATCCGAAGAGGAATTTCGGATGAGGAGCGGATATTTTTAAAAGATCTGGGCGGATTATTTCAACTGACCAACGACATCAACGACGCTTTAAGGGACCACCAGGCCGGCGAAATCACCCTGATGACGACGGGATTGTCACTCGTCCAGGTACGCGAAATATTCATGGCTCAGTTGCACCAAACGCATGAATCCTGGAATTCCCTAACCGAAAACCCTGCTCAGGAGGGATCTTTCTTCGGCCGCATCAATATCCTGGTATCCAGGAGTCTGATTGCCCTGGACCGCTATTCCCAACTGACGGATCCGGAGCTGCCATTTGATATAAACAAAATCCCGCGCCATAAGATCCTTTCCGGATTGGCTATACCCATCGAACTTCGTCAATGGTATAGACAATATAAGACGTTGCAGAAATAAAAATCCGGGTGGGATCGCAATTTGGACGGGGCGTTGTGAAATCACCATAGATCTGTAAAGTAATATTGCATTATTGCATTATTTACCCTGGGAAATTTATTTCGTTTTGACCTTCCCCTTGAGAACACCCCGGGATCGTCCGTTATTGCCCGTACTCATTCATCACTTCGGCCAGATATGCCATTTCCTGCAGGGAATTGTAATAATGCGCCGCAACCCGAATATAACCGCCCCGGGCGGAGGTAATGATATTCTGCTTCTCCAGGTGAGCCACCACCTCTCCGGCATTCGGATGATAAACACTCAGGATCCCCGAGCGATGGCGATCCGGCCATACCAATGGCACGAATTCCTCATTCTGTAATCGCTCCAAAAAATGATCCTGCAATCGAAATAAAGTCGAGGCCAATTCCTGAGCTTCTTTTTGAAGAAAAACGTCCTCTAGTACCTTGTTGAGACCCGCCACCAGGTAGGCTGAAATGGTAGCGTATTCAAACCGGCTGGCTGATGGATGCGGATTCCAATCATGATTCAAAAAATTGGTTCCCTGCACCATCGTCTCGGCTCCCACGACGGTCAATGCCAATTTTTCACGCATCTCCGGGCTGGTATAAAAAGGAGCGATCCCCATGGGGCCCCTTAGCCATTTCCACCCCGAACCGCAAAGCGCCGAGATGTGATACTTTTCCACATCGATGGGTAAAGAACCCAGGCTCTGCGCGCCGTCCACCACCAATTCTATCCCATGCTCGTGGCAAAATACACCCAATTTTTCCAGATCCGCTGCGTATCCGGATACAAACTGTACGTGACTGATAACGATCATTCTCGTCCTGTCATTGACTATGCTTTCCAGATCATCCCAGGTCCAGCTTCCTGGCAGATCAACAGGTATACCATCAAACGGCATATGATTCACCAGCGTCCGGATCCGTACACCGCGATTTTGCAGATTGATCCATGGATAGTAATTAGCCGGGTATTCATGCCTGTATAGAATGATTTCATCTCCGGCTTCCCATGGATAGCCATTCGCTACCATGGACAAAGCTTCGGTGGTGTTGCGGACAAGGGCTATATTATCAGGTACCGTATGAAGGTACGTACTCAATGAGTTTTTAGCTTTTTCGTACCCCTGCATGTAATGTTGTCTAAACAAAGCGTCTCCCTGGGAAGCGTGCAGGTCTATCAATTCATGCATGACATCCCGGGAACCAGAATACAGAATACTCAGACCACAATGGGCCAGATAAATGGGAGTTTGAGTTGATTGAGTCATATTGTTTTTTATTTACCAGGTGAATCGTCAGAAGCTCCAATTTATGAATCCCGGATGACTCAAATTTGGGGATTGTATTCAAATAAACCAAATAAATATACGCAAGCAGGCGGTTTGCAGTAAGTATGGAACCTGAGAAGTAAAAATTGGATATCCTAAGAATCGAATACGCAGAACAGCCATTCTTCCAGGGTCTGAGCCAGGCCAGTGCTAAGAATCAGGTTCTCTCATTCCCTCTATACACCGGGATCAGCTCCCTCAAGCATTTCCTGCGAAGCCATAACCCGCCCCAGGCCAGAATCGCCAGGTAGGCAGGAAACAACACATGCGTGAACAATGGATTGTCCATACGGAAATGAACAGCCATGGCTCCTCCCCAATATCCAGTGAGTAAAAGCGCTCCCAAAATGGAGGTTTTAGGATAGATATAGAGCAATGTGCATAGAAACCCTATCACACCGATCGTAAAAACATGGTGGTCTGAGAATCCGAGGGCCAGCGTAGATTCCACCACTTCATCGGGTTGTATAAATTTCATAATACTGTCCATCAGCATAAACAGGATCACAATACCACTCATAACCCGGGAAGTCCAGAGTCTGTTTTGGGAGATAGTTGGTTGTTCCATTTATATATGTGCTTAGATTAAGGAAAATGACAATTGTACGATAAAATACAAATATACATTCCTCTATCCAACCCTATGCGGTACGATTCCGGCAACTTCAAGGGGCACTTCCGGAATATCATCGAAATGGTCAGCCAACAAGCAACCTTCAGAGCAAAATCCACCTCCTTGGATATCCTTGGAAAAATACCTGCTTACCAGATTCGAACCCTGTTTTCGGGGGCGATATACATGGAATCTCCCGTCTGGACGTTGAAGGCTTCGTAGAATGAGTCCACGTGCTGCAATGGGGCATAACCCCTCACGTGTACAGGCGAATGGGGGTCCGTTTTGATCTGCGTTCGTAAAGACTCTTCCCTTCTCACTCCTCTCCATATGGTAGCCCACGACATAAAGAAGCGTTGTTCGGGTGAATAACCATCTATATTGCCTGGTCGATCATTTTCTTCAAAATGTCGCATCAAACCGTCGTACGCACCCAAAATTCCGCCCAGATCTCCGATATTCTCGCCCAGGGTAAATTCTCCATTGACGTACACACTATCCAGCACTTCAATGCCACTATAAAAGTCAGCGAGTGCTTTGCCCCGTTCGGTGAAATTTTCCAGATCCTTGTCGGTCCACCAGTTATTTAGGTTGCCTCCTGCATCAAATCTCGATCCGCTGTCATCAAAGGCATGCGATATCTCGTGACCGATGACCGCACCGATTCCCCCGTAATTGACAGCAGCATCAGCCTGGTAATTGTAGAAGGGAGGCTGCAAAATGGCCGCAGGGAATACAATTTCGTTATAAAAGGGGTTGAAATACGCATTGACGGTCTGTGGAGACATCCCCCACTCGGTTTTATCCACGGGCTGTCCTATTTTATCCAGGTTATCTTCAAAATGCCATTTTGACACCGCGACCATGTTTTCATAAAAAGAATTACCTGCTTTTATTTCCATAGCCGAATAATCCTCCCATTTATCGGGGTAACCGATCTTGACTGTAAAATTATCCAATTTCTCAATCGCCATGGCTTTGGTGGAATCAGACATCCACTCAAGATTATTGATCCGGACCTTGTACGCTTCAATAATATTCCCGATCATTTTTTCCGCGATTGCCTTCGCTTCAGGTGGGAATTTTTTCTCCACATAAATCTTTCCTATGGCTTCTCCTACCGTATTGTTGACCGTGCTTAGTGCCCGTTCTTCGGCGGGCCGCTGTGCCTCGGTGCCTTCGAGTGTCTTGCTGTAGAAATCCCAGTTGGCTTTTTCCATTTCAGGAGTGAGCAGGCTGGCAGCAGCGTTTAGCGTGCTCCATCGGATCATCGTTTTCCATAAATCCACATCTGCACCGGCCAGGATATCCTGCAAAACTTTCATGTATTTTGGTTGCATCACGATCAGGGTATCCAGTTGGTCCTCCACTCCGAGATCATCGAGATATTTTGCCCAATCGATCGCAGGAACCAATTCCGTGAGTTCACCGATGCTCATGGGATTGTTGAAATTTCTGAAATCCCGGCTTTCTTCCTTGGTCAGCCTTGGTTTTGCCAGCTGAGTTTCAAACGCCAGAATTTTCTCCGCATCCATCCGGGCACTGGCTTCGTCCGATCCCAGGAACTGGAACATCCGGGTCATATGGTCTACGTATTGACTCCGGATTTTTTGGGAACTGGCATCCTCGTTCACATAATAATCCCGGTCCGGTAAACCCAGGTTCCCGCTTTGGATATAGGCAGTATTCCGGTTGCTGTCGTCCGGATCCGAGTAGACAAACAAGCCAAAAAACGGAGATGATATGGACTCAGGGTTTTTGGCCAACAGGGTTTGCAGGTCTTTCACATTGCGTATGGAAGCTATTTTTTCAAGATCCGGTCTGAGGGGTTCTATCCCGGCAGAAGTTCTTGCATTGGTATCGAGTTGGGATGCAAATAGAATGAGGGCTTTTGATTGATCACTGCCTTCGGAGTACTGCCCACTTTCCTTGGCCTCGGAAAGAATTTCCAGAACGTCTTCGTCGGTTTCCTTGCGAAGTATCGCGAAACCACCCCAATAAGACCTGTCGGCAGGAATTTCCGCCTGATCAAGCCAACCCCCATTCACGAAACGATAAAAGTCATCCTGAGGACGAACCGATGTATCCACATAGGTCACGTTGATCCCAGGATCCACCATTTCTATCTCTTTATGTTCACTATTACAAGCGACGATGGTTACTGATGCCAGGGCCAGTAACCAGGATTGTTTTACGTTAATATTCATATGAAATTGATTAATAGTCTTTTGAAGGTTCTTCCTATAGTTTAAAAGGACTTCCATTGGATATGCAAAAATACAAAACCCTCCGGATATTTATTAATGAATATTCTCACCCCTTTCGCATTGAAACAACACGGTTCGCATTAACCGGAAGACGATAGATCAAATTCCGGATTATAAATTAACCCAATGATATTTCCGAAAGGGTCTTTCACCGTAGCGGTCATTATTTCACCCCCCACATTGACGGGTTTTTCATATTCTGATGCCCCCAGGCCGAGCATCCGTTGGTAAGCGGACTGAATATCCTCTACTCCCCAATAGGCCACTACGCTATCCGTTTTATCGGTAGTCGGTACTGCCTCCGGCTGGAGTCCCAGTTCGTACCCACCAATATTAAATCCCACATAAAATGGTTCACTAAAATACGGTTCCGTATCAAAAGCCGCTGAATACCATTCGGTGGCTTTTTCTATATCCCCTACTTTGTATATGGTTGTTCTCAGTCCCAGCATAATTTCATGATTAACCGCCCCAATTTAATCTTAATTCTGTTAAAACCTCAAAGAGATTTTGAACGCACCTTATCCTCCGGAAGGATTTTCAGAAGGTTTATAATACAAGACTATGGCGCCCGATCCAAAGATCTTGGTGTTAAATAGCCTGAGATGTATCCGGTCGCTAATATGCTCAAAAAGAGGTAGCCCCTTTCCCACTATGACCGGATGCACGCAAAGCTGAAATTCATCCACCAACCCAAGGTTGAGACAGGTCAGGATAAGACTCCTGCTTCCGACCATTATGCTTTTACCGGGTTGATCCTTGAGCTCCAATACTTCTTCCCTGACCCCTTGGGTTGCCAGTCTGGCTCCTTTCCAATCCAGTTTTTTCAGGGTACGGGAAAAAACCACTTTTTCGGGAATATTATCTATGGTTTGAGCAAAGTCATCCATCGCCTGGTTTCCGGTCGGATTCTCCACCACCTCCCTCCAGTATTCCATCAACTGATAGGTTCTTCGACCGTACAGAGCGGTATCGGCATTCCTCAAAACCTCCTCGTAATGCCAGTGGATTTCCTCATCCGGATCGATGGCTGTATGATCACAATACCCGTCCAGCGTCATATTCATCGTAGCGATTAGTTTTCTCATATTGTCATGATTATCCCCCCATAAATATAACATAAAAGTGCTTAAAACTAAAAAATTCACTGAGTGGAACCGTGTTTGTGCCACACAATTGACAG
>CALEIL010000207.1 GCA_937876435.1 uncultured Bacteroidota bacterium | reverse complement strand
GAGAGATGTGGCAGTATCACCTAACCGGCGGAAGCGGACTCCAAATCACAAAACGGAAAAATGACCAGCAGGATGTCAACGAACCATTTGTTTCCCCGGATGGCCGGTACCTGTATTACAGCGAAGATGTGTACCCTGGCGGACAATTTGAATACAACAAGGATCCCAACAGCCAGATATATGTGATCAAACGGTACGATTTTCAAACAGGTGAAACCGAAACCATCACCGGTGGACCCGGAGGAGCAGCGCGCCCTACTCTATCTCCCGATGGTAAAATCCTAGCCTTTATAAAGAGAGTGCGGACCCGCACCGTACTGTATATACACGACCTGGATACGGGTCAGGAAAAACCGGTTTATGATAAGCTCAACAAAGATCAACAGGAAGCTTGGGCTATCTTTGGGGTCTATCCCAATATGGCGTGGTTACCCGGAAGTAAAGAGTTGATATTCTGGAGCGGAGGCAAAATCAACCGAATCAATACTGAAAGTCTCGAAACCAGAGAAATCTCTTTCGAGGTAGATGTCAATATCGATATAGCAAAAAGACTTCACTTTACTTCAGAGATCCCCAGAACCAATTTTCAATCCAAAATGATCCGGGATGCCATCACCTCTCCCGACGGCAAGACTCTGATATTTCAGGCGGTTGGATACCTCTGGAAAAAAACCCTTCCAAACGGCGAGCCGGTCCGACTGACAGAAGGGAACGATTTTGAATTTGAACCGGCGTTTTCACCTGATGGAACTCATCTTCTATACGTCACCTGGAACGATCAGAGAAAAGGCTCCATCCACCAAATCAATCTAATCAATGGATCAAACCAGAAATTGACCCTCAAAAA
This sequence comes from uncultured Bacteroidota bacterium, assembly GCA_937876435.1. Classification (GTDB taxonomy): domain Bacteria; phylum Bacteroidota; class Bacteroidia; order Chitinophagales; family Saprospiraceae; genus Membranihabitans. The sequence continues at coordinate 7,023 of CALEIL010000207.1, read as the reverse complement.
AGGAATTTACAGACAACCATCTTATTCGCCGGACGGAACTCAAATCGTGTTTCAGAAAGAAAGCGGCAACATCGATCAGGGTTTTTCATTTACCAAAAATCCAGGTATTTATATCATGGACGTAAATGGTTCCAATGAAAGATTGGTGACAACCCACGGTGAATACCCTACCTTCAACAAAACCGGTGACCGGATATTTATCCAATCGGGAGGAACTTATTTTGGATCATTGACCAAAAGCCTGAAGAGCGTCAATCTTCAGGGACTGGATGAACAAACCCACGTGACTTCCAAATATGCCAATAGGCTGGTGCCCAGTCCCGACGATCAATGGATCGCTTTCACCCACCTGCACAAAGCATACGTAGCTCCTCTGGTCCTGAACGGGCAAGTCATCGATCTGGATCAAAAATCTAATTACGTTCCGGTTTCCCAAATAGCGAAAGATGCCGGGATCAATATTCACTGGTCCCCCCAAAGTGATCGATTGTACTGGACCCTGGGAAATGAATATTTTAGCAATAAACTGGAAAACCGGTTTACCTTTCTTCCCGGCTCTCCTGACAGCATCCCACCAATCACGGAAACGGGATTGGAAATAAATCTGATTTCTACAGTGGACAAACCTGCGGGCATCATTGCTTTTACCAATGCAAGGATTATTACGATGAAGGGCGATGAAGTCATAGAAAAGGGAACCATCGTGATCCGGGACAACACCATCGAACAAATAGGAAATAGTTCGTCGGTTTCGATTCCCGCCGGGGCGTTGGTTTACGATATGTCCGGAAAAACCATCATGCCAGGAATGGTAGACGCCCACGCCCATATCGGGGCATTCCGTTACGGACTCCCGGCAGAGCAAAACTGGAAACTCATGGCCAATCTGGCGTTTGGCGTGACCACCGTTCATGATCCATCAGCCAATACGGAAACCGTATTTACACTGTCCGAACTACAAAAAGCCGGAAAGATAACAGGGCCCAGGATATATTCCACCGGGTTTATCCTCTATGGCGCTGATGGAGATTTCAAAGCTGTCATCAATAATCTGGAAGATGCCAAAAGCAATATTCGGCGTACGAAGGCATTCGGTGCGACCAGCGTCAAAAGTTATAATCAACCCCGCCGCGACCAAAGACAACAGGTATTGCAAGCGGCCAGGGAGTACAGGATGAATGTCGTGCCGGAGGGTGGGTCGACGTTTTATCACAATATGACCATGATTATCGATGGCCATACCGGCATAGAGCACAATATACCCGTGGCACCGGTGTACAAAGATGTAATAGAGTTGTGGAGTCGGAGTCAGGTAGGATATACCCCCACCCTGATTGTCAATTATGGTGGAATGAATGGAGAATATTACTATTATCAGCGAGACCCCGTATGGGAAAATGAGAAATTGCTGACCTACTCACCCCGAAGCATCATTGACAGCCGATCAAGGCACAGGACGATGGTTCCCCTGGAAGAATACGACAACGGACATATCCTGGTCTCAGAGGTAGCCACTAGATTATCAGAAGCGGGGGTCAAAGTAAATCTGGGTGCCCATGGTCAGCTCCAGGGACTCGGTGCTCACTGGGAACTCTGGATGATAAAACACGGGGGAATGAGCGAACTGGAAGCACTAAAAGCCGCAACGATCCATGCCGCTGATTACATTGGTGCCGGACAGGATGTCGGTTCGCTGGAAGCTGGGAAACTCGCAGACCTTATTATTCTGGACAAAAATCCATTGGAGGATATCGAAAATACCCGGTTTATTGACAAAGTCATGATCAACGGCCGACTTTTTGAAGCTGAAACTATGAATCAGATAGGACACCAGCCCGGCAAACGGCTACCATTTTTCTGGGAAATAGAAGGTTACAATGAAGCCTTCCCCTGGCATCGGGAATCGGAATCCTTTCTGGATAATGGATGTAGTTGCAGGCATTGAATAAAGTTGCAATCCCTGGTGCGATCGATTATTGGTACCCTTTTGCCTGAAGACTGTATAACTCTGCATAACGGCCATTGAGCTGCATCAATTCCTCATGGGAACCTTCCTCCACCAATTGTCCGTTTTCCAGAAACAGGATACGGTCCGCCACCCGGACAGTTGAAAACCTGTGCGATATGATCACGGCGGATTTACCATCCATAAGTTCAGTAAATCGTTCAAAAACCTGATGTTCGGCCCTCGCATCCAGAGCGGATGTAGGTTCGTCCAGTATCAACAATTGGGCTTCCCGCATGTAAGCCCTCGCCAGCGCGATTTTCTGCCATTGGCCCCCTGACAAGTCCGTTCCATTGTCAAACCTCCTGCCGAGCATTTGATCCAATCCACCTGGCAGGGTGGTAATGACCTCGGAGGCCAGGCTTTTCTGAGAAGCCTCCTCAATCCTGGTATCAAGCACGCCATTGTGACCGTTCTCCGAGTTGACAAAATCGATATTACCAATCGCGATGTTTTCGCGGGCGGTAAAGTTGAGTCGGATGAAATCCTGGAAAATGATCCCTATGTTCTTCCGGAGAGAGGACAGCTCGATTTCCTTCAGATTGATATCGTCCACGTATATATTTCCTTCCGATGGATCGTAAAGGCGAGCGAGTAATTTTATAAGCGTCGTCTTCCCGGCGCCGTTCTCACCTACCAAAGCAATCTTTTCCCCGGCGTCGATCGAAAAAGATAAATCCCGAATGGCATATCTGTCAGAATCCGGGTATTTGAAACTCACATTTTCAAACCGGAATCCGATCTTCATAACTTCAGGAAATGGGATCATATCGGGATTATCCACGATTTCAGGCTCAATGTTGAAGAAATCGAATAAATCAGACAGATAAAGCGAATGCGATGAAATCTGAGAAAATCTTAACATGATACCTTGTAACCCGGATTGCATCCTTTTGAATGAACCCGCCAGAAATGTAAGCGTACCCAGGCTGATCAATCCGCTGATAGTCTGTATTATGATGACGACATAAGCCCCGTAGTACGCCAGGGTTCCGAGTGCGGAAAAAATACCGGCCCAGGTTGATTTGCTGATAGCCAGTTTTTTATTGGCCTGAAAGTACTTATCAGCCAAAGACCCAAACTGACGAGCCAAATGTCCTGCAAGACCAAAAATCTTAACCTCCTTGGCGGATTCATTGGAAGCACCCAGGTACCGTAAATAATCCAGTTCCCTACGTTCCTGTGTCCACGAGCGGGTCATGGAATAACTCCTCATATTGAAATGAAGTTCTCCGATCAAAGAAGGGATGACCGCCAATACCAGCAACAGGATCAACCACGGGCTGAAAATGACCAATCCTACCCCGAGAGAGATCAGGGAAATCAATTCCTGTAGTTGTGTCAGGACCAGAGACAACAACACAGTCCGGCTCGTGGTCTGCTGACGAGCCCGTTCCATTTTATCGTAAAATTCAGCATTCTCAAACTGATACAGGTCCAGGGTAGCTGCGTGCCTGATTATATCTTCTGAAACTTTATTACTAAACAGATCACCCAGCAATCCATCTATCAAACTAATAGCCTGCCCCAACAGGATCTGAAAAATAGCCAGCCCTGCTTCTATGGCAAACATCTTCCAAAGGTAGGTTCTGTCGAGTTCAGGGGACTCGATCAACAGGACAATAGAGTCAATGATTTCCTTACCCACGTAAAGGATCGCCAGAGGTAATAGCGAGGCAAACAACCGAAGTATAATATTCCAGATTGTCAGCGATTTGTTGGTGTTCCAGATTAACTGGATAAACTTGGGAAGGTTTTTGAGGGCACTCAGTTGTTCTGAGAGCGACATTTTAGTGGATTCGATTTGATTTCTACGCATATATCAGGATGACGATAAAACTCTGAAAAAGTTTCAAATTTGAATTTTATTAAGATGTAAACATGGAATAGGTGAAAGGGTTCAAGCATGCTCAAAACCACGTTAACATATGCCATTGGACGGCAGAGATGTACCGAAACCCTTACTCATTTGAGTTTTGTTTAAATTTTGTTCTTTCGCGCCACATGGGCCAGAGATATCAGAGCGACATACCTCCACCTCTACCTCTTCTATCCTTCTTCCGGACCAAATTCCACCCGGTCATCACGATGGTTTTGATCATTCCGCGAAACAAGGCTGATTCACCAAATACCGAAATCAACGCCGGGCTTCCCCAATAATACAGCCTGATCATGAATCTTCCTACAATATGAGCGGCCAAAAAACGATCTCTGAACCGGATGCTTTCGAAATAAACAGGTGAATATTTATCAAACGCAAAAGTGACCAAAAAACAGCGTCCATCCTCCGGGGATAAAGGCGTAGAATACGTTTTGAGTAAAGACAAAGCTGGTGCACTCACTGGAATCAGAATGTGGTCCCCGCGTCGAATATCGGCCAGATTTTCCTCGAGATAATAACAGGCGATTTCTACATCGGCTCCATTGTAGATAATACCAGATTTGAAGTAATTCTCTACCCAATCCACCGCAGAAAATTGCTTGTTATTGTGCCTTAACAGGATCGGTAAGTCGAGGAACACGTTCACATTTCGTCCGCTCTTGTTGTGCATTTCCATCACCACCCTGGTCAGAGGAATTTTACTGTCCCCTATGTATTGATCAGGAGTCACTTCCAGTACATAAAAATCGAAGTATTCATCGTCATCCTCCGGATCGTCAGTAGAAATATCAAATAACCACTCATCATCGAGATCGTAGGTTTTGTAAATAGCCTCCTTGAGGATATCCCAATCCCAGACGAATACGCTGGCCTTTCGACAAAGTTCTATAGCAGGTAGGGTGAGTTGAGAAGTCGTGACGATCATGATCTGATCAGCCTTATAATATTTGGCAGCCCCGATGACCTGATTGACATCCTGCACCCCTACTTTGTGATCCGGGTGGTACCGCTTGATCTGAACTACCGTCTGCAGGCCATCTTTTTTCAGGATGAGATCAGCACCGTAATCACCAGCATATTTGGTGGGACTGATCGTGTATCCGTTATCGCTGAACAATTTGCCCAGAAAATCTTCAAAATCATAAGGACTGATCCCCTGGAATCTGACCTTGATCGCAGCTTTCAAAAATTTCTTTAAATCAATCTGATTAAAATCCATGGACAAACTATTGGTTTCAAAGATATACAATTGGACATTTTTCAGCATCTTTAACGCTTTGAATGTTTGTCCTGGTTCTATCCTGGGGAAGACTGCACCACATTAAGAGTTCAAAACATTGAGTGGAATCAAAATCAGAATATTCGATCCTATTTGGAGAAATTATTATCGTCGCGCGATAACCATCTATCAAATACACTCTCCATTTCTGTTTAAATTCCTGACAGAAGTTAATTTGTCTGATCTGCCGAACACAGATGGTTTGGTGATAGACGCGGGCAAGCGAGGAACAAACACCCTGCACAGGTTTCTGATTACCACGAACTCTTCCGTTTTGATCCATCGCGGCATCCACCAGAATGATGAGAAATACCAGGGTTGGATCCGGAAAGTATCGTCCCGGAAATTCAACTTTTCAATAGAACTTTATAATTTGGGCTTGCTTTTCAGTCATCCGGTGAATCGGCAAGCAGAGCACGTTACCTTTATCCCGTGGCGCCAAAAACCATGGAAAATTCTAACGATCTGACAGATGGAAAACCAAATTTTCAACAACATCCAGTACCTCGTCTTCGACGTGGACGGTGTATTTACCAATCATATGATCCTCGTCACCGACGATGGGCATTTTTTACGTAATATGAGTACCCGCGACGGATATGCTATCCAACGAGCCGCGGAAGCCGGACTCAAAATGGCGGTCATTACCGGAGGTACCAGCATAGGAGTCGAGAAAAGATTGCGAGCAGCCGGCATTGATATTATCCGCTCCGGGATTCATGAGAAAGGCGTGGTTTTTGAGGAAATCCTGGAACAGGAAGGATGGCCTGCGGACCAGGTTTTGTTTATGGGAGATGATATGCTCGATATTCCATGCCTGAAATTGGCTGGAGTGGCGGCGTGTCCGGCTGATGCCATCCGGGAAGTGCTTGAAATCTCTGATTTTATTTCTCCCAGGAAAGGCGGAGAGGATTGTGTCAGAGACCTGGTCGAACGGATTTTATCATCCCGTGGACAGTGGTAAAATAGGGATAAAATGAACTGGAGTCATTTTCTGATTGCGATCCGCTGGCAAAATGTTTTCATTATCTGGCTCATGCAGTCCGTCGTATTTTTTAGATACGTGCTGCCCTACTGCGGGCATGACAATTATTCGTTCGCATCGTTTATTTTATTGCTCATAGCCACAGGATCCGTTTTGGGGGGTGGAAACATCTACAACGATATCCGCGATATATCAACAGATGCCTTACACACTGACCCGAGTAAACCAGGTCCCATAGGGGTCGAAATATCCATTCCTACCGCCCGGAACTGGTATTTCACCCTGAGCGGGATTCCCGTTTTGATCGTGGTCGCAGGAATGGTATTTTATTCCTGGCCCGTTTCTTTGGCTATAATTATCGTGGCAGGAATTATCAGTTTATACCTATACTCCACCCACCTCAAATCTACGATTCTGACCGGAAATCTTCTGGTAGCAGCGCTTTGTGCCGTCTCGGTCTGGATGACTACCCTTTTGTTGCCGGGATGCAAACTCGGTATCACTCCTGACTGGGAAGGTCCGATCCCCGTTATCTTATATGGCTATATAGCCAATGCCTTCATGGTCACTCTGCTCCGGGAAATCGTCAAAGACAAGGAGGATGCCCCGTCCGATATTTCAGCGGGGATATATACCATAGGAAGTCTCCCTGAAAAATCGTTTTACTGGACCTTCAATGGAATACTTCTTATAATCACCACGGTCAATGCTTTTTGGTTCTTCAAACTAAAAAGTATGATGACCGCCCAATCCTGGAATCTGGGAATTCTGTTTATATTCATCCCCCTGGTGATAATCGCGCTCATTTTTAATCTGCCGCATAAACCCAAAGTGTACCCATTTCTATCGAAACTCATCAAGGTTTATATTTT
>CALEIL010000206.1 GCA_937876435.1 uncultured Bacteroidota bacterium | reverse complement strand
GTTTGAAGTTTGTAGATTGGATCCCCAATTTGGGTCCAGCTACAGGAGCTGTGTATTTCCCGGGAGTAGAGAACCCAAAAACTGAAATAGAAGATCCCGCTATGTCAAAAATAATCTGACCGGCACCTGGGTAGGTTGGATATGTATTCGATTCCGGGTCAATGATGGTGTACCTCTGATGCCTGATCCACCTTGCAGAGGATCGAATCATCGCAGCGGTGTTCTGACGTTTCCAACTGGATGGTGACATGGTGGATATTGAGGTGAATGAGTTTGTGTTCTATTTCCCGCAACATTTTTTCGCTTTGTTCGATGGACATCTGGTGATCCACCACCGCGTGGCACGACAGCGCGTTCAATCCGCTGGTAATCGTCCATACGTGGAGGTCGTGGATACCTTCCACCCTGGGAGCATTTCGGATGGTCCGGATCACGTTTTCCATATCGACGTTCCGGGGGCTTCCTTCCATCAGGACATGAAGCGACGTTCGGGTGACCAGGAATCCACTGCGGAGGATGAGCAGTGCCACCATGACGCTGGCCAGTGGATCAGCCCAGGACCAGCCAAAAAAGATCAACAGAAGAGCGGCAATGATCGCCCCTACGGAACCCAACATATCGCTGATTACGTGGAGGTAAGCTCCGCGCATATTAAGGTTTTCTTTAACATCCCCTCCCCGCATCATAATCCAGGCCACCAGGACATTGACCAGGAGTCCGATGCCGGCTATCAGCAACATCCCGTACGATGCCACTTCGGGCGGAGACTGAAATCGTCCTATGGCTTCGTAACAAATATAGATGGCAATCAACACCAGGGTCACCCCATTGAATACCGCCGCCAGTATTTCAAATCGTTTGTACCCGTAAGTCTTACCCAGATTAGCCGCCTTTTCTCCATACGTAAAGGCCAGCAGGGCGATGCCCAATGAAATTGAATCGCTTAGCATATGCCCCGCATCGGCCAGCAAAGCGAGACTGTTGGTCAGAAACCCACCTATGGCTTCTACGATCATAAACACCGTGATGATGACAAAACTGATCATCAAGGTTTTTTTATTCGCTCCGTGCGTATGGTCGTGTCCGTGATCGTGGCCCATAGTCAAATATACAGAATATTGCGGGAAGAAAATGGTTTCCTTTGATCAATCCTCTACCGCTGGATTAGACTTCTTTCGGGGCGATAATTGAGGCAGAATTGCGTACACAAAGAATCAGATTTTGTCCAGTGATTTGCGCCTGGCTATCCCTACGTTCTTGAAATGGCTCGGCGTCAGGCCGGTCATTTTTTTGAACTGATTGCTGAGATAAGCCACGCTGGAATAACCCAACAAATCGGCTATCTCGCTTATCGACATTTCGTCATAAACCAGAAGCTCCTTCACCTTTTCTGTTTTTTGCAGGATGTAGAATTTTTCGATCGTGGTACCTTCCACTTCTGAAAAAAGATGGCTCAGTGAACTATAATCCTGATGCAATTCCCGGGTCAGATATTCCGAAAGATTGATTTCTAATTGATTGTTTTTTTGGTGGACCAGATCGGTGATCAGATTCTTGATCTGTTCGATAGTGCGGTTTCTGCGATCATCCAGTATTTCAAATCCGAAGGCCTGGAGTTCTTCCCTGAGTGCGTCCTTGACCGAGGAGATGTCCTCTTCCAGTATTTGTATTTCTCCCAGGTTGACTACCGTTGGATGCAGACCCAACTTTTGTAATATCGATTCAACGGCCAACTCGCAGCGGTGGCAGACCATATTTTTGATGTAAATTTTCATATTGCCGGGTATTGGAACCAATATCCTGCAAAATAGTATAAAATTTTGGTTGAGGTTCATTTAACTGGCCGGAAAAAAGCTAAAACCCAATTGAAAGCGGTTCACACTCACACAGTTGACAATGGACAGTTGATAATGGACAGTT
>CALEIL010000205.1 GCA_937876435.1 uncultured Bacteroidota bacterium | reverse complement strand
AGACCCGGGGATTGGGTTCGTGAACGTCTTCGACTAGTGAATCGATCAGCCACTCATATTCGTAACGGTCAAACGCATTGGGATTGAGCGAAACGATGTCCGGGCTACACAGTACGATGGTATCCATCAGCGTGGTCACCCCGAGTTTGACATCGATCACGCGGGTAGCAGATACCAGACAGCCTTCATATTCGGCCTCCACTCTGATTTCGTACAATCCCTCCTCGGGAAAGGTATAGTTTATTTCCGGCCCAGTTCCGATCTCGGCCTCGCCGCCGCTATCGATCAGGAACCAGGTGATATCGTAGTTGCGCACCTCTTTGTTGAGCGAGAGTTCCTGGTTGAGATCCACGCAATTCCCAAAGTTCAACACCTGGATATCCTCTACAAAATCGTATACTTCCACAACTTTTCGTGCGGTATCCACACAACCTTCTTCATTGGCAATAGCCAGTTCGACCAGGTAACTACCGGGGCTTGGGAAAGTCATCACCGGATTGTTGTTGGTGGACGTGGAACTGGTATTTTCGTCAGAATAAAATGTCCACTCAAAGGAGTCCGCCCCCATGCTGAGATTTTCAAATGAAACGCGGCCCGGATTACAAAAATCAACCGTGTAATCAAAGTCCGCCTTCAATGATCCTCCGGTACACTCGGTGAAGTTTAGTTGAATCTCATGGATGTTGGTTCCCACCAATCTTCCTTTCTTGTATTGATCCACGCAAATGGCGATGGCATAGGAGCCCGCTTTGGTGCCGGTATACGTGACCACTCCCGTACTGGGATCTATGGAGATTTCACCATCCTCTCCTAATGGAGCCTGACCGGAAAAACCTGGCCGATATCCGATGTGATCGTACGGTGGTGGAGCTGGTAGCGCATTGGGATTCACGGGTGCTTTTCCAGTGTATGGAGTACAAAGCGAAAACCGGTATTCTTCATGTTCTTTGACGGTTACACCGGGATTGTACGTGTTTTCTTCACCGATGCAGCTAAACAATGGATCGTCTTTGGAAAAAACCGGCGTACTGGTGTACCACAGGTATCCATTGAGTGTCAGGGTGGAGATCAGGGTAAATCCTGTATTGACCGGGTCGAGAACATTGGCAATATTTTCGGGACGGCAGCACTCAGAATACACAAACTGGTATCCATAGGCTGAAATCGGCACGTTTGCGGTTCCTTTATAGACAGCTATTTCACGACATTCATCGGCACTAGCGTCTATGCAACCCGAAGTGAGATTATTAAATTTTCTGGTGACGGACTGGAGAGTCAGTTTGATGCGACCATTTTCACCACATTCACCGATGAGGTCATTTTCCATGTTAAATGCACCCACGGTCACCGATTCTTCAAAATCAAAATCGACAGCAAACCTGCCACAGTCCCTTTCCAGGACCAATGTAAATTCATAAAGTCCGGTCTTGATCCGCTTATAGCTCAAATCCCCACCGGTGAACGGGATCGTATAAGCCGCAAAACCAAGCCCCATGAGGAACATAGCCAGGACAAATTTCTTGATATGATGGTATCGTATGTAATTCATGGTCATCTGCTCGTGTTATTTTCTAATGATATCTACAATTTCTATTCGACGTTCTCTTGACGCAGCCGGGCTAAATACTGAACTGCGTACATCTTCCTGACTATCACTGACCGTCTCCGGTGCAGAGTCAGATCCGTATGCCTGCCCTTCGATGCCGAGTGATCCATTGTTCAGATATGATGTAAAGAGGCCGTCTTCGTATTCTTGTAATTGTTTTCTGAGTGTATTGATCCGTCTTTTACTCAGGTTGAGGTTGTAATTTCTCAGGTATTTGGGACTGGCAAATCCACTCACTACCAGGGTAATCTTTTCTCCTTTCGAAAGTTCAGATTCGAGTTGCTCCAGGAATCGTTCGAGATCCTGCTTACCGGCCAGTACTTCATTGTCAAAGAAATTGACCACATCGGTCTCTGCTACTTCTTTGTTCTGACCCACCAGTGGTTCGGCGTACAACTCCTTAAATTCATTCTTCCTGGAATAATACGGTGGATAAGTCTCCATGTAGGTTTTGGTAGAAGTCGTTCTCCACGTTCTGGGGTCAGGGAAATCATTGTCAAAATAAAGAGGAAGTACCAGGTATGATTCCAGATTTCCCCTACGCAAATAAATCTTTTTGACTATTCTGAGTTCATTGGGATAGTCAGCCCCATTCACTACCACATCTTCCTGCTCATAGCCGCGTTTCTGGACATTGATCGCGTACTCAAAATCGCGTTCGATCGGCAGGACGAGCGAATTCGTCAGATTATTGAGCTGATATATATTCTCTTTATTGGGATCATTGACATCAGAAACCGAAATCGTTGGTCCATTCACCGGTTCTCGGGTAACCGCATCAAATGTCAACAGCTCCAGAGTCAATTCCTTTGGTGTCAGGAAAAGCCGTTTGACGATCGTATCCTGACCACTAAACTGATTCATATCCAGGACGGTAGAGTCCGGCAGATAACCATCTTTACTGGCTAAAAGCTTGTATGTCCCTCGCAAAAGGTCGACGATATATTCATTGGATTCCTCGTTGGTTTCTTCCATGATCAGATTTTCACCACGGAAAACTTCCAGATGGGAGCCCAGAATGGGTTCACCATTGAGTTTGTTGAATACCAAAACCTGAACCACCAGTTTTCGCGGCTCCAGATCTGCTTTATATATATCAAAACAGCAGGCATTGAGCGTAGTATCCAGTTTGTAAGAGGTATTCCTGTTGGAGGCAAAATAAGCATCCTTCATATTGTCCTCCCAGAAAAAATATATATCGTCAAAACTCGAATTGAGTGGATTACCAAGGTTCTCTACCCGTGAATCCGCGGTCACAGGCAAAAAGACCTGATACATATCCAGCCCACCGTAACCGGAATATCCCTCGGAACTGAAAAACAAGGTGTTGCTTGCCTGATGAAAGAACGGAGCCAGCTCGTTAAGAGGGGTGTTGATATTGTAGATATTCTTGGGTTCTCCGAAACCTGAATCGTTCCATTCACTGTAATAAATATCATACCCACCGCGACCTCCGGATCGGTTGGAGGCGAAATAGAGCCCTTCCGAGTTCCCGTCCGGTCCGGTACCATAAGCTGGAGAAGTGTTGCTGAACGAGGTGTCATTGAGCTCCGGAATATATACTGGGGCTGACCAATCACCTTCTACAGCGCCGCTGTAAAACAGATCACACCGGGTGACTTCACCCGTAGTATAGGAGCAGATCGTATAAAATACCTTACTGCTATCGGTATTCAATGCATAGTGCGCCTGATAATAGATGGAATCATCCCCGCCTATAAAATTAAATATCGTGTCCAGTCGATTATTGGTCACCAGTCCCACCGGCTTCTCTCCGGTATCATCGCCGGGGTAACGCAATGTGGAGAAAATCAAATCTTTGCCCACTTTGATGGGAGCATACTCAGATTGGAACGTGTTGACAGAATCACCCAGCTTCTCCACTTGTGAAATAAAAGGTGGTTCTTCGTTTTGCTGTGCCCATTCGATCGATTCGATTTTATTGGTGGCGGTTTGAACGTAAAAATTATCTTCCTCCCTGTTTTCGCGGAGGTACTTATTATAATACTCGGTGGCTTCGTCGTAATCCCCCATTTGATAAGCCATCTCGGCTACGTAAAAAGAGGTCAGCGGTAGTTCACCTGCTTCTTTGCGCATGTCGGCTTCCTTGTAATATTCAAGGGCCGTTTCAAACGCGAAAAAATGGCGGGCTGATTCGGCCGCCTTAAAATATACATAGGGACTGGGGTTATTGAACTCCAGTACCTCGGTGTAGTATTTCAATGCCGCATAGAAATTTTTCTCTTCAAATGCCTCCTCAGCGGCATTGATAAATGCCTGCCTGGTCTGCGCCGTAACCTGCGAAACAGAAATTACGGTCAGCATGGCAATGATAATATATCGGGCTGTTTTCATTAAGCTCATACCTTTTAATAAATTCTACAGGTTTTGAAATCTTGTATCTTGTCTACATCTTTGATGATGTACCGGACCCAAACTTCCGGACCGCCTTTATTTACTGTAGCTATATTGAATCTGGACACGTTGATGTCGTAACTAAAACCTACGTCCAGGCTATTGATCCGGGCTCCTATATATGGAGAGATGGCATCCCAGCGATTGCTGAGCCTGACGTAACTTCCCAAACTGAGAAACAGATCACTCCCCCTCTTTTTGATGAGTTGGAATTCAAATTTCGTTCCCATATTTTGTTCTTCATACGGACCTTGCCACTGGGCATTCCCGGTCAGGTTCCATCTGACCCGCTGTCCGAGGCCCAGCCAATAATCGATATAAAGTGAACTTCTGATCGGTAGTCTGATCTCTTCCGTATTTTCAAAGAAGTTTTGATTGGGCTTGAGGACATTGAAAAATCCGCTCCCGATATTCAACTGATGCTTTTCTGTCTGAAAGCGATAATTTAACCCCAGAGCCAGGTTGAAAAATCCATTGGTCATATTTCCCAGATTCTCGCCGGATGGCAAACCATCGTTGAATTGCCCATTTTGATACTGTTGGTCCCAGGTCAGGTCATCTTCGCGGAAGGATCGTTGGTTAAATCCGGCATTCAATCCCACCGTCAGCACGTTGTGCGGGTTGAGAAAATGAGAATAGCTCCCGAGTAGATCGATATCCAGTAAACTCAATTTGGAATATCCCGCTCTGTCATAGTTCAAAGCCAGACCATACCCAAACAGGCTATTGTCCGAATTTCTGGGTTGAAAATTGGCATCATACGATCCTGAAAAGGTCACATAGTCGACCGGAACCTGTTTCCATTGTCGTCTGAAATTACCTTCGATCCGATGCTCCCCATCAAACAAACCAGTCAGTGCAGGATTGGTAATCCTGAAACTGTGATCGTATTGGGTGAGGTGAATGTCCTGCCCGATAGCCTGGTTGCCCAGAAATACCAAAACAGCTATGAAAATGGGTATACCGTAAAACTTTTCCATACATAAAAGGATATATTCCCATGTATGAACTCAAATACTATACCAAAAATCGATTTGAAGGGTCTCTTAAGATATAAGATCAAGTGATGTACGAGCAAACGAGTACATTGTGTATTGAAATTTATTCTAATTTATTTGTATCAAAGATTTAATAAATCATTTGCCCCTGTTCGCCAGTATATTACAACAGTAAAAAACATCATATATTTGTTTTCTATATACATAGTTTTTCTCGTGGCTTTTCTAAATTTTTTCGACTGATTCCGGATACTTAAGATTTAATTTATCCCGGAAAGCGTCCATATACCGGGTCAGATTCAAGGTATTTTCCAACGGATAAACCGGACTTTCCGCCAGGCCTTTTTCCAGACATGAGTGAACGTGTACTATTTCATGGAAATACCCCCAGCCTATTTTGCTGTATTGATGGTGGGTCACCTGTTGACCGATAATGACCTGAAACTGATCCATTCGATGCCATTGATGGGGTATCACGTAAACCCTGTCTTCGAGTCTGATCACCGCGTCCATCCTGCTCATGGATTGTACATCGGAATATATCATAGCTGACCGGCCATGATCGTAATTCAGCAGTGCTGACAATCGCACATCAGCTCCCTGATCCACCCACCCCGAAATCATAAAATCCAGGGGATTTCCCATCAGATCGAGCGCCAGAAAAAGGGGATAAATGCCTATGTCCAGCAACGATCCTCCAGCGAGTGAGGGATCATAGACCCTCGCCACCTCTCCCCGCGCGGAATAGTAGCAAAAATCAGCCGACATGGATAAAATGGGTTCGTCGTGGTTTTCCAGATCCTCCTGTAAGGCGGTATAACCTGGTAGAAATTTTGTCCACAAAGCTTCCATTACAAACAAGCCCGTTTCCTGCTGTTTCTTCATCACTTCCCGGACCTGAGCAGCGTTGATGCAAAGCGGTTTTTCACAGAGTACGTGTTTTCCATACTCGAGACACTGAAGTATCCATGGGTAGTGATGGCTGTGCGGGGTGGCGATGTAGACCGCATCCACG
>CALEIL010000204.1 GCA_937876435.1 uncultured Bacteroidota bacterium | reverse complement strand
CTATCAATAATTATCCATCGAATTTCTACGCTCATCCAAATCCTTTTTCAAACGAAATAATCGTTAATTTTGAGAGTTCTGAAAATATATCTGGTGAAATTGTCATCGTCGATATTCATGGCAAATGGATAAAATCCAAAAATTACAATGCTCAGGGTGGATTGAACCAGGTAATCATTCAAACCGCAGAATTGCCAAATGGAATATATGTCATACAGCAAAAAGAAAATGGAACAGTACGATCCCTGAAAAAATTGGTGAAATAAATTTCAATTATACTTTGATGGTGAATCAGGGCATTTTGCTTTGGGGGATCCTTTTGATGATTGGGAATACCGTTTATGGTCAGGTTATTTATCAAACTGGATACAGTAGCCGAGATTTTACAGAAATAATTCTATTCAGATATGATTTAATGAAGGAAGAGATAGATACTTTATACATACAAGCACCCAAAGAATTGCCGGAACTAGGATTACATTTTTTTAATAATGTGCCCCAAGGATTGGGATTTCACCCAAACGGAAAGCTCCTACTTGCGGCCAGTTTCAATATTATCGAAATCGATTTAAAAACGAGTAAATCTCGATGGCTTACTCATAATCCTTTTAATCCTTCCGCTATCATAAGGGTATTCG
This sequence comes from uncultured Bacteroidota bacterium, assembly GCA_937876435.1. GTDB lineage: Bacteria > Bacteroidota > Bacteroidia > Chitinophagales > Saprospiraceae > Membranihabitans. The sequence continues at coordinate 2,672 of CALEIL010000204.1, read as the reverse complement.
AAAATGTATTTTCAAATGAAGATGGAAATATTACAAGTGTTGGTTTCGAGGGATTGTTGGACTTTGATTTTTTCACTATGAAAAGAAGGCAATTGAGCCAGAATCTCATTCGTCGCATGTTTTCTTATTATATAGGTAATACGATTCTGCAAGTCGGAAGTACTTACAGAACAATTCAGATTCATAATCCAATGACAAATACCGTATCGGATTTTTATCATTACTCCAATGAGGATATAGTACAATTATTGGACATTGCCCGGTATTACGATAACAATTATAATCTTCATTTACTTTCTATGGCCGTCCCAAGAGATTATCTTTATATGCAAGAATCCATTTTTTTACTTGATTTGAATACCCATGATATGACGCAATCAAGGATCGGGACTAACCTGACATTCAAAACCAAACCACCAATCGCTACCTACAAAGGCTTTAGACACAACGGATATGTGTTGGATCTGGATGCAGATAATTCTTCCGGGCATTATACCGGAGGGTTTTACGATACCCTGCGAATTTGTGATTCAGCGGCCGAACTGGTCGATGAAGACATAGAATTTGATTTGGACGATCAACGAATTGATTCCATCACCTTTCAGATTCTCGGCCCTCGACCTGAAACAATTTACGCTGAATCCCTGGAATACAAAAATTCCAAAGTGCGACGCATTAATGAAAAGAGATGGAAATGGATGAACGAAGATTCCCACCAAAATTATAATGATGTAGAGACTATATTACGTGACATGAGATATACCGCATCCTGGGATGAAGAAAATTCGACTCAACGCGTCATCGGGATTAATACATATATGAATGGGGATTCCACCGTATCCTGGTCAATTGTTCATCTCAAAGGGCGGGATAAATTGGCCGGCAACGATCTGGATACCATTATTTGCGATGTGGGAAGTCTGGTGGATTTGACATCATTTCTGGATGAGAATGCTTCTGCACAAGGAAAACTGGTGCCGGAAATGTCCAGCAAAGGACTAATATTTGATCCGGAAAAAGATCATCAGGGGGAGTATTTGTACATCGTGGAGGAAGACGGATGTGCGGATACCGCTTTCTGGAATTTAGCTTTAGAAGTAATTAAGCCTATTGACATCAGTGATACTTCGATTTGCCGTGATGAAGTACTGAAATTTCAAATCGAAAGCCGGTTGTATGATTCCATACAATGGAACAACTCGATTTCCGGGCCGCTCCTGGAAACCCGGGACACCGGGATGCACTGGGTAGAGGTCTGGAAAGGGAATTGCACTTCGAAAGACACTTTTAATATTTCTGCAAACACCATGGACAACGTGGTTTATGACCTGATCCCGGATTCTTTGTTTTTTTGTGCAGGATCACCTGTGGAATGGGATCTCACATCCTATGAACTGTCGGGTATGGTATTTGATGGTGAGAATATCGACACATACGAACTAAATGATTTTATCACGGAAGATACTTATCCGGTCATACTCGAAAAAGGGAAATGCGCGGATAGTGGCTGGGTAAACGTATCCCGGATTAATCCGCCTTCTCTATTCTCCATACCCACCGATACAACCATTTGCCCCAGGGAGGAATTCATGGTAGATTTGACTGATTTGGGGGATCAAGCCTCCTGGTTAGATGGATTTCCACACCCCCTTCGACTGTTCCGAAGGTCAGGAATTTATCCATATCAGATTACCTATGAAAATTGTTTTCTCGTTGATACCCTGCATATCACTGTCCTTGATCAATGTACAGAATGTATCGTGGATATTCCCAATGCTGTGACACCGAATAACGATGGGATCAACGATAGTTTTAAGGTATTTGGAAATGGATGTAGAACCGTCGAATCGATTCAACTGTACGACAGGTGGGGGAATCTGCTTATAAATCAAACCGGAGATGAAATTCCTGCCAGTCGCCTATCTGATTTACAGCCGGGGATCTACAGCGTAAGAGTATTTGCCACAGATTTGTATGGGCTCGACTTAGTAAATTATTCTACCCTGCATATTTTACATTAACTGAAATCTGAATTTCGGTTTGGAAAACACCAGCCTGGGAGGGACGGAGCCTGCCATACCCAGATATGATCTATTTAATTAGATTTCAATCGATCCTTCCCCCAATTCATTGGATTGTTGATAATATAATTTTTTATTCTTTGATATTCCAGTTGGTTACGGATGATGTGATCGTGGTAATTGGGTTGAAAAAAATGGTTGTTGCGGTGATATTTGGGAATGTTCAATTTTTGCGCATCGATATAATCGTTGATTTCGGAATTAACCGCCGATTTGAATCCTGCGATAAATGACGAAATTGATTTCGGCAATCGAATGGGTGGATTACGTCTGATAGATATATGATTGTTTTGATTAACGTCATCACCGTCGCCGTGTAGAAACGCACGGCCGTGCGTTTCTACAACGACATCACGACCACCATCATGGCCTTCGGGCACATCGATTGCAACAATGGCGTGAATATGGTTGGGCATAATGACGTATTCATCTAAAAACAATTCCCGGCGAATATCAAATGATTTTAACCATTCGCATTGAACCATTTGACCTATTTCTGATAGCACCATTTGTCCGTCAATAATTTTCCCGAAATATTGTTCGCGGTTTTTGGTGCAGATGGTGATAAAATATGCCCCATTCCACCCGTAA
>CALEIL010000203.1 GCA_937876435.1 uncultured Bacteroidota bacterium | reverse complement strand
CAAACTTCCAATACGTACCTAATATATGCCACTTCCGGGGAAATCACCAATTTGTTCTAGAAGCCTAAAGCCGGCCCCCCGCACTAAAGCTTCCGCCGCAGCCTTCTTCCGGCAAATTACCACTGATCACTTTGGGTTATAAAATGAGCCAGGATTTTTGTAATTTTAATTGACAAATAACCAGTACGTATTGCCATGATCTTAAATACAGATTTTTATGAACGGTGCATCGCTACTATATCAAAAGCTATAAGTGAGCTTCATAAAGCTGAACGTGACAGCATCGACTATGAATTATACAGGTCTGCAACTATTAAAGAAATTGAGATCATCCTGGAACAATCATGAAAATTATTGAAAAAGTGCCTGTTACCATATTTTCCGACCAAATTCAGTCGTTTCTTGGAGGCAGTCCAGGAATCCACTATCCCTTTTCCGGTTGAAATATTCGATTGGGCTCGTTTACCACCTCCTTTTCATAAAGCCATCGTGGATCACGGCATCACGATTACAAATGATGCCCTGAAAATGGATAACAGGTAAACAATCTACCAGTAGAAGACGTAAGGGAAGGCGTCACGAATTTAGCCGAATTGTAATAATTATTCCTACTTCTGCACCACCACTATTTCCACCGTTTCTTCGGCTGGTAGGGTTATCTGCAATCCGGCGAGTAAGTCTTCACCCGAAAAGACCGACGATTCCCCGTTTATAGACAAGCTATAATCTTTTTCCGGTCGCACCACAAACCATTCAGGGAATTGATTGATCCGGGGCCAGTCCATCGGGAGGTGCATAGCCGAAGAATGTCTTGCGCCGTCAAAAAACAATCGGCCTTCCCATTCGGTCGGAGAATCTATCGTTACATAAAGCGTATCGCTTTGGTCGAAGGACCCATTCAGTTGGCTGGTCGTGGCTGCCCATCGCAAAGACCGGTTCCACGGCCTGAGATAAGTACCCTGAGTCTTCCACAGGCCATACATAATACTGGTCCGTGCAAAATTGCCATCACCGTACCAGCCTTCTATGATTCCCTGTCCTTTCCATTGCTGTGCATTCTGTCGCCAGGCCGAATCCTGCATAGACCACATGACCTGGATTTCGCTATCGATCCATTCAGCCGCTTTTTGGTCGGGGATCCGGTTGTATAAATTAATGGCCCCTTCGATCGCATCAGCGTATCCATCAGCGCCGAGATTTTCCCAATTGAAAGCCTGGTATCTATGCAGATTCTGAAACACCTTCATCACCGCATCTTTGTAAGCTTGAACACTATCCACCATATAGACCGTGTAATACCCATTGAGCATATATCCCCAACCGTCGGAGACGCCACTATCCACCACCATGCCTGTTTGCGGATTGATCGCATTATAAAACAACCCGTCTTCGTTGCGTCCATGCTCCAGAATATGATCCAACAAGGTATACAAGGGTTTTTGATACATCATTTTCTTCTCCGGATGTTCAAAATGAATCGTCGCATACAGTTCGCACAAACCAGCCACCAATTCACAACCGTGATCGCGTAAGCGCAAATAATCAAAATGAGATAGTGGAGACCCCGCGCTCAATAAATAATAATCACCGATTTGCTGCGCCCATTCGAGCAATGTTTCCTCGCCGGTCATCCAATACATTCTGGACAATACCTGCAGCAATTCACCATTGACCTCTGCTTTGGCAGCCTTACCAAATTCCTGACCCTGAACTCCCGCCACGTCAACGTGCTCATCCAGGTCATGAAGCATGGTGATCATACGATCGTACCAGGGACTGTGGCCCAGCCATTCGGTCAGCGGCAACAATCCGTCCTTGATATATTCGGATGTTCCAAATACGATGCGATCCATATCCAGGCTATCGTCCTTAAAATCTTTTTTGGAGAAGGAATACGTATCCGGAAGAGAATTGACCCGGGAGGTCAAACGCATTTCGGTAGCCAGAATCTCCCGCATTACTCCCTGATACTTTTCCTGGTCCGTGAAGTAGCTCGTCAATACCAGGAATGGGTAATTGTCCGCCGCACAGTCCCGCGCGTTCCATACGTCCTGACCGAGGCCTCCATCCAGATTGCGCGGAATAAGTCCGGAGGTCGGATCTGCGTATTCCAGCCAGGCATTCATATAACGATGACTGCGTTCCCAGCCTTCGGCGGCCTGACTGGCTTTTTGGGAAAGTTCTGCTTTGGTGCTTTCCGGAAATGAAGTAGGTGAGTCGGGGGAACAGGCGAATAAAATAACCGCTAGTGCACCAAATCCCAAATTCCTATAGGAACTTACAATTCGGCGCGCTAGTACACTCCCGAATGAGTAGTAGATAAATTTTGTCATTTGGCAATTCATCCCATATTTTTGTCCAACAATGGGGTAAATTACAACATTCCACAACTAAACATAATAAAAAACGGCACAACCTCCTATTTGAGATTGTGCCGTTGCGTTTTCTAAAGGTTTTCAATCATTTCATTTGGACGCTGTGACAGGAGTTACCGTAGCTGGAGTTCCCCACTTTCTTTTGAATCTTCTTTTGAACATAACCGATTATAATTTGATGAGCCGCAAAGATACGAATAAGGGGCATCGCCAAATATTATTCACCCATATTTATATATTCATTATTATATATTGATTCAACGCGTTAAAATTCATATACGTGATATTTTATTTGGTGCGACTTCGGTAAATCAAAAACTCTGATTTCCAGGGGTTTTCATATGACCCAAACAGCTATTACAAAGTCAATCGGTAACTTATTAAATGTTTTAATAAAGCGTACACGCTTAATGGCAAACTATTTTAAGAAAATATTCCAATTTGAAATACAGAAAACTAAAGGATGTATACCCGGGTTTCAGGTATCTCAGTCCACCCGTTTCTGGTAATCTTTCCAGGTTGCCATAGATTTCTTTAACGCGATCTCACAATCCTGCTTAATATTGTAGCATTGCAGACCGTACTTCTCACCGTAATCCTGGTCTTTCAAAAACCTCACAACCTCAAAAGTATCAAAAGTACCTTCACCGAGTGGCTGGATCAATCGATCCCAATCCATGGCCTGAGTGTCTCCAGAATCGGTTCCATTGAGAGACACCATATACACGTAGGGCAATGCCTTTTTCAACTGGGTCTTCCAATCCTTCTCACCTTCTACTTTCAGAAAATGGCATAGATTAAATACCATACCGGCGTTGTCCCGGTTGATCATGGTGGCCATACGCAACGTTTGATCTACCGTTTCACAATAGTTGCCGACGTGAGGATAAACCGCTATTTTGGCATCGTATTGGATCGCATAATCAGCTATTTCAGCGATTCCCGCCGCAAATAACTGATCACCCGACTCCCTATCGTCTATCTTACTCTCCGTGCTCAATACGAGCGTGACCAAAAGCTCGGTATGCGCAGCTTTCCTGATAATTTCAAATAACCGTTGATCAAAGGAGACTTTGCCGGAATCCAGTAATGTGACCGGCCAGTACACTTCGGGCATTTGCAGCCCCGCTTTGTTCAAAGCATCCAATAGTACCAAATTGTCCTGGCTGTGGTGCCCGCCCATACCGTCATAACCCAGATCCTTGATTAGTGCGATCTGGTCATCGAGTTCGTCGGGTGCACCAGGTAAAGTTCGGACGCAATTGTTGAACACGTAGAAGGTGTTGTCCAGTGTTTCCTGGGCGGACAATTGCTTCCAGGGACCAATCAAAATTAATAGGAGAATAAATATGTTTTTCATCCTGGTTGTTTATCAGCTTGTATACCCGGTCCGACTGGCATCAATCGTTCCAGGGATATTCGTGTTTTAGTCTAATTTGATTTCCTGGTATCTGTTCATCCAGTCAATCACATTGTTGTCCAACCACTTTTCCCGGAATGGATGAGTGAGCATGGCATTGGCGGCGTTGTCATTGATGAACTGACCAGCCCCGGCATCCCAATTCAGCTTTCGGCCAAGCTTCACAGATAATAAACCCATGAACGTCAGAAAATATACGTTGTACCCCACATCCAGGTCTTCCATGGTCGGCTGTCCGGTTTCGATGCCGTGCAGAAAATCCGCTTTATCGGTCCTGGTATTTTTGTATGATACGTCTCCAGCACCAGGCTCAAAATCGAGGATCTCCTGTTTACTGGAGGTCAATTTATCAGGATATTCGACCCTCACCCAGCCACGATCGCCATAAAATTTCACGTACGGGACATCAATCATGTAGTTCAGTATCGTACCATCTTCATATTCGTACCGCAGATCAAACGAATTAATCGTATTCCATAGCCCCTGGTCAAAAAGGCCCGTTCCTTCCACAGAAATAGGGGCCTCGAGTTCTTTCCTGATTCCCCACAAAGCAATATCATTCAAATGAGCTCCCCAGTTGGTAATCATCCCATTGCAATAATCCGATATCCGGAGCCAACCGGGACGAGTATCAATTTTTTGTGGATCATGGACCCGGTGGAGGGTATATGGAGTTGGAAAGGCCGGCCCCAGCCACATATCGTAATTCAGTTCTTTGGGCACAGACATAGTAGCCTGCGGAGCAATTGCGCTGCCATTTAATTCACCCGGAACACCGACCTCTACATGAGTTATATTTCCTATGACACCATTATGGACCAATTCCACCGCCTGGTTGAACGGTCTGAGAGAACGAAATTCACTGTCCAGCCGACCGGTTACACCGACTTTATTTACTGCACCGACCACGGCACTTCCCCAGGCCGGGGCGAGCGTAAAAGCCTTCTCCATACTGATGTGTTTTCCGGCCAATGCAGCGGCGATGGTTGCCGGTGCATGCCAGTGGTCCGGTGTAGAAACCATGACCGCATCCACGTCTTTATCCGCTATTAAATCCCGGTAGTCCTCATATTCCCGGACTTCCTGACCGGATGTGCCTCCTCCATGTCCCGCTTTTTTGATTTCTTCGGTGGAGAGGTTCATACGCCACCGGTCCACGTCAT
>CALEIL010000202.1 GCA_937876435.1 uncultured Bacteroidota bacterium | reverse complement strand
GTAAGGAAGATGCGGTAGCGGAGAACATGGAAGCCCCGAGACGGGTAATTGTTTCCCCTAAGAGCGCCCCTTCTGAGGTGAAATCCAGCTCAATGCTGCCCTCGTAGAGATACACATCGGTCCCCAGGACGTCCTCCCGAACGTTGAACGAAGTGCCCAATACTTTCACCAGCGTCTCATCAGCGGTTACCTGAAACTCTTTGCCGGCCATTTTCACCACATCAAAATAGGCTTCACCATCCAGGTCAACCGATCGAACACCAGTTCGATTCCAGCTTTTGTTCCAGGAAAGCCTTGAATTGGCATTTAATTCCACGATACTGCCATCCGGTAGTTCGATTTGCTGTCGCTCCCCGTAATTCGTATGATACTCGATAGTACCCGTATTGAGCAGAGACCACACGGTCAGTCCTACACCTATCAGTAATGCGACTGATGCAGCAACCACCCAGTACCTTGTGCCGAAGGGTATGATTCTCCTGCGAATATGAGACGGCGTATTTTTATTATCAGCCAGAGCAGCCTGTTCCCACCAATCTTTACTCACCGCATCATCCAATAGATCATAAAGACTTTTATCCTTATCCATTAGCTCCACCAACCGTTTTAATTCGGATTCTGAGCAGGTACCCTCCCGGTATTTATCCAATAAAACTTTAACTTGTTCTTTCTTATTCAATTTCATTAATTTTTGGCATACGAATCCTGTAATTCATGAATGACCTATTTCTGAATAATTCCTTATCATCAAATCTATACGGGTTAACTCCCTGGCAGAAAAAAAAGACTAGTTAAGTTTTATGTTTTTTTTTATTTCTTTAAAACATTGTCGTATCTTACCCGCACAAAGTTTGATCTTCCATACTGAATAAGACCCTCATCAAATCTGTCTTAGCAAACAGTAATAATGTGAAGATGGAAAAAGTTATAGCGCAATACAGAAACCGGATATATGGTTTCCTCCTCAAATATGTCAAGGTTCCGCAGCAAGCGGAGGATATGACACAGGATATTCTTATCAAGCTATGGATTAATCAAGAGAAAATCCGGCTATACTCATTCGAAGCGCCTCGATCTGACTCAAAATATCCTCGAATGATTCTTAAATCTTTATCCTGTAGTATCGAAAATTTGTTCTAATTTTAACATGTCAAAAATCCTTTACCGAGACCTTGTAAACCCCTTAGTCATCTGTTGTATGTGGCCTTTTTATTTTTAAAATTGTGAGAGCAAGGTTGAAGTCAATCTGTAAGCAAATGAATCTACAAAAATTTTATCTGAGTGTGGTTATAGTTCTATGCACACTTTCAGTTTCCGGGATGCAAATTTTTGTCAAAACCCTGACCGGAAAGACCATTACCCTGGAGGTTGAATCCAGCGATACCATAGAAAATGTAAAACAAAAAATACAGGATAAGGAAGGAATACCACCCGATCAGCAGAGACTTATATTTGCCGGAAAGCAGCTGGAAGACGGGAGGACGCTTGCAGATTACAATATTCAAAAGGAGTCCACTCTTCATTTGGTATTAAGGATAAGAAATTCAAGAGTGCCCAACTGCTCCCTATTTGCACCCGCTATAGGGCCGGACGGTCATGTGGAGTTCGGAACCGATGATGTGGTTACCAATCCAGATTTTGTTGATTATCCGCTTACAGTAGAATTGATTAATGAATGGGGCACCGTTGTGGGGAAATATATTTTCAATTTCCCTGATGAAACTGCACTATGGGATGCCTGCGAATTCTTGGGGAGGTCTATTGATTTTAGTGTAGAAAATTCTTATGGCTACTGTTCTCAGGGAAGAATGTATCTAGGCCAATCTCCCGGTCTGACCATGACCTCTGCACTCCAACCTGACCCAAATAATCCGGCTGTGGACACCGGGAAAATCTTCGTGCACTGCAACAATATTCCATCTCCCAAAGACCACATTCCGATGGTGACCGAACCTTGTTTCGGCAGACCCTATACCCCTACGGTACAGCCAGACTGGATTGTGCCTGTGCCTTGTAATGTAGATAGCGATACGGCAGAAATCATTTTCCGCACCTGGGAGGTGTTTAACAAGGAGGGTGATCTGTTCACCCTCACGGATACCATCGTGGTCTTTCGTCTTCCACGGCTGACCCCCGATGCTTTTACAGGCAACACCGAGGATACCATCTTCTGTCAACTTAAACCGATAGCGACCATCGGGGAAAGAGATAAACGTTATCACTCCTGGAAACAACCCGTGGGACTGCACGATTATGAGCGACCACATACTGGCTTGCAGGGAGTGGTTTACGAAATTCCGGCGACTATCATCCTGAAAGGCCTCTCTGAAGCCTTATTGCAGGGTACGGACGTATTTCTGGAATATCTGGAATGCGTCATCTCTCGGAAGGCAAATGGGCAAACGGTGACGATAAGGGACATTATTTCGGGTAATTACCTGAATGATCTGATCGCAAGTGCGACTCCTTCTCAGACCAACGCGGGCATACTTCAGATCCTTGTCGAGCTCAACGAAAAACCATTGAATTTCCTGGCCAATGTGGAATATGAATTTTATCCTTATCTGCTGCTGCAGGAAGGGGACTGGGTATTATCCGAAGGGGGTAATTTCGAGCAGGTGGATGAAGCCTGGTTTTACCACGGTTCGGGGAGCTCACCGTTTTGGTTTGCCGGCGGTTGGCCGTATATCGAGAACAGTGGTAATTGCATTTCCTTCTGTGATGTATGGCCGGATGCGGAATTTGGATGTATCGAAATCACAGTACCCTCGTTGTCGATTGCAGAGGGGGGTTTTTCAGCGGAGAGTTGCACCACGATATGTCTACCTCAGGGCGTACACTGCGGTATTTCCGTTAACCAGGATGCCACCAGCGACTGGACCAATGGATGTGCCGGAAGTCGTGGACAGGACACCTGGATCACTCAGACGTGCTGGGCTCGATCGGGTAATGCGTGTCTTGAGGAAGAAGGTTCGCTCACCTGTGAAGATCTCAATTCTTATAATTCGCAACCCGGGGAATTGGTAGTGGATTACCAATGTTCTGCCAAATCAGTCAAAATCCACCTAAGTCAGTGGCAGACGCGCGTTGATGCGCAGGGACCAGTGTTCGATTATTGCTACCCGTATATTGACCGGGCATATTTATATGGAGGTGGTGCAGGTCTCACTTTTCTGGAAGAGCTTGAAGAGATCGCCGGGCAAGACCTGACTGAATTATTGTTGGATATAGAATCGGAATTTATCGATTCTCAAATAGCGGATTTGATTGAAAATTCAGAAGGGCTTTCCAATGAGGAAGAAGAACTTCAAGTAATTTTTAATATCCTGCAAGAACCTGGTTTATATCGGTCCTTTCTTAACCTGGAAATTTTTGAAGTTTATAAAAAATATCTTGCTCGCCAGAATCCAGCCGTCTACAAAGTGGGGGCGCACGATTGTGCGGCGGAAGTTTACGTACCGGATGTGCAGGTCATCGACAACTGCAGCGGCATCCATTCGGTGAAGGCCATGGTAGGCGATCGGGCGGTGGACCTCGTGCAAACCGATGTGGAATACCGGATCATGGCAGGCGGGGATACCTGTCAAGTGTATACGTATTCCCATTTGACCCAACCTATTCGTATACCATTTAGCGGCTGCGAAGGTGGACTGACGGAGGTTCGATATGAAGCAGCGGACCACTGCTGGAACCAAAGCGAATGGTATAAATATATCCGCATCATCGACGATGTCCCCCCCACAGTGGTGGCGGACCGCGATGTCAACCTGTCGATGGGCAGCGAAACAGAATGGGTGGAAGCCACTACCTTTGACGAGGGCAGCTGGGACAACTGCGCTCTGGATCTGATGCTGGCCCGCCGCACGGACTGGACCACCCTGATCGATCTGTGTGGTGATGTATCCGAGCCCTACGACAACTGGGTGGACCTGCTGGATGATCTGGGGATCAACCGCAACCAGGCCATACAGGCTGCAGGGGGAAGTACGGTAGGACTGGTAAGTATGGAAAACAGCTTCAACATCAACGAGCTGGCCCTATTG
>CALEIL010000201.1 GCA_937876435.1 uncultured Bacteroidota bacterium | reverse complement strand
AATTTGACCGAAGTGGCCATGTTTGACCAGACCGGTCAACCTATTCACCCCTCTGAATTTTTATACAAAAAATCCCTGATGGTAGTCCGGGGAAATTTCCGTCCACCAACCCTGGTCACGGAAGATGTATTTCATAAGGCATTTCAGATGTTTCAGGACGAAGATGAAGTCGATGCCTCCCGCTCGGAAATTATCGCCGAACTTACGCTCGAAAATCTGAGTAAAAACGGTCAAATCGAATTGGGGGATTTCCTGGCCAGAGCGGACCTGATCAACGCGTTGGGTCAGAAGGTAATCATATCGGATTGTAGTGACCATCAAAGGTTGATCCAATACCTTTCCGATTACAAGATCAATCAGCTGGGAATCGTGATTGGCATCAGGGAATTGCGGGATTTGATCATCGAAAAGTACGAGAATTTTCACGACGGGGATCTGCTGGTTGCCTTCGGACAGTTGTTCACGCGCAATATCAAGGTATATGTTTACCCCGCCCTCAACGACGATCTCAGCGAAATCCTCACCCTGGATAACGTGCAATTGCCATCCGGGATCCACTTTTTGTTCCGCTTTCTGATCGATCAGGAATTGATCGTACAGGTTGAGAATTACGACGAGCACCATCTGAGCATTATCCCTCATGGAGTGTATCAAATGATCACGAATGACCAGCCGGGATGGGAAGATTACGTGTCCCCGAACCTGATTCGCCTGATCAAGGAAAAAGAATTGTTTTCTGATCAGGAACAGAAAATGATTCAATATAAGTAAATCATGTACACTATGAAATTTGAAAAATTATACCCTGGGATGTTTCTTTGTGGTCTGCTGGCTTTCACAGCGTGTCAGATCCAGGGGGATGAGAATGGTGCTAAAGCGCAGGAAGCCGGATCGCCAGTGAATGAACCTGCCCCGCAGGAGGTATATTGGGAGGGAGAAGTCTGGCCGATCGACACCAGCGTACACTATTTGATGGGTCATTTTGAGCCTTCGGATGATACCGTTTTTACAGAAGTTCAGATTCAACACGCTGATAGACCCGGAATGTACTTACGTAAAGATACCTACGCAGCATTTAAGGCGATGGATTCAGCCGCCCGGGTCGAGGGCGTTGAACTGCAAATCCGATCCGCCACCCGTAATTTTGAATCCCAGAAATCGATCTGGGAACGAAAGTGGACGGGCAAAACCCCGGTGGAAAACGGCGAAAAGCTCAATGAAACTACGCCGGATCCGGTGCAAAGAGCCCTTAAAATCTTGCGGTACAGTTCTATGCCGGGATCCAGCCGGCACCACTGGGGAACGGATATTGATATGAACAATTTCTCCAACCGGTTTTTTGAACATGGAGAAGGATTGAAAATTTATACCTGGCTGGAGGAGAACGCGTCGACCTATGGTTTTCGTCAACCGTATACGACCCGGGACAGTCTGAGGCCATACGGGTACAACGAAGAAAAATGGCATTGGAGTTTTTATCCAGTATCGGATGTGTTGACTGAATACGCGTCCCGACATTTGAAAGATTCGATGATTACCGGTTTTTTGGGAGCGGAAACGGCGACCGAAATCCAGATCGTCGAGAAGTATGTACTGGGGATCAATCCGGATTTATTACCATATGTTAATCACTAACCACTAACAACTAAACCATGTCTTATACTTTGTCAAATATGCTCCCACTCGGTACGGTGGCTCCTGATTTTAAGCTTCTCGATCCCCGCGATGGGAAGGAAAAGTCCTTAAAGGATCTCCAGTCGGATAGGGCTACGGTGATTATATTTATATGCAATCACTGTCCCTATGTGATCCATCTGATCCGCGATATAGTCGATACAGCCAATGAATATATGCAGCAGGGGGTGAGTTTTATCACGATCAACCCCAACGACGTGGAAAACTACCCGGACGACAGTCCCGACCGCATGGCATTGATCGCTAAAGTATTGCAGTTTCCATTTCCGTATCTGTACGACGAAACACAGGAAGTAGCTGCAGCATACGACGCAGCCTGTACTCCGGATTTTTATATCTTCGACGGTGATTTGAAGCTGGCCTATCGGGGTCAATACGATGATTCACGACCCAAAAAGGATGTCCCCGTGACCGGTAAAGATTTTAGAAAGGCGCTCGACGCGGTGTTGGCAGGGGAAGAAGTCACCGAAATGCAAATCCCCAGTGGTGGATGCAATATCAAGTGGAAAAAATAAGAGAATAGGTCGCTAAGCATACAGCAGGTTTGGATTGCCGATGGTTTGGGTTCATCTGGCAGGTAAATTGATTGGTTTTCAGCGGACTCCTATAGGGGTCGGGGGCGAGAGCTGAAAATCAGGGAATTTGGACGGTCAAGACTTCAACTCTTTAATTTAATCAACCCAGTGTCCTTTGGCGATTTGTTTTTCAATTTTCATCTCAGGCTGTGGTAGCTTCCAGGTTGGAATGTGAACCTTCGTACGTTTGATATCCCGGTTAGAGTTGTCAAACCTCGTAGCAATCTCTCTCACCTCTATTCCCGCCATTTTCCAATTCTGCATGCGAAAATTAAAATTCGCTGCTGACTCCGGTTCCACAAGAAGATGGACACTTGGCATGGTATTGGTTTCAGGTTCACTACTCCGTAAAATCTTAATAATATTACCAAATGGTAATTCGTTAACCAACTATGAAACAAATCGTACTTATATTTTCCTTCATATCGGTGTTCCTGATAAGCCAGGGATGTCAATCCGGATCGGATTCAAATTCAGATGAATCTTCCAGCGTATTCGCAAAAAAGCCGGCCAATGAGTTCGCCAAAATCGAGGATGGGCCTGTATATTCATTTACCGTCGTTCCGGATCAATACAAGAATTGCAAAGCCGTATTCTCTCAGTCTGAAGATGAATTGGCCTCGGAGACATTTATTTTTGCATCGGATCTCAACAAATCATGCGTTCTGGCCATCGACGGTCGATTGATCCAGGTAGAACTCAGAAACAAACAGACCGTCAACCCTACTTCTCAATTTTATAAGTTTGAAGGGAACGGATATATGATCGATCTTGAAATCCGCCAGACCGAACAGGTGGGGCACGACCTGCAAAAGGCACGTGGCCAGCTCAAGGTATTTAGTCAATCGGGATTCAGAGATATATTTTATATAATGGGCGAGATAAAATGCTGAATCCGGAAAATCGGTTCAATCTGAAAGTATTCTTAATCTGATTTCATTTTCATCGGAAATTTGTAATTTGTGGGATTCATTAAGATCTGCAGGTGAATTCGATAGCTTGTGATGATTGAACGCCTTGATGGATCTGAAAATAAAAAAATCAATTAAAATGCAGGATCATAAGAAATTAAGAACCAGTGAAGGGCGCCGGAAGTTTATCAAAAACACAGGGGCCACCATCGCAGCTACTGCTGTTGGAATGAATATGGCTTTTGGTCGGGAAACGATACCGGCCAGGGACAGGCTGCTGAAAGTGGGTTTGATCGGATGCGGTGGTCGTGGTACGGGTGCAGCGGTGCAGGCTCTCAGCACGCAGGGCCTGGTCAAACTCACGGCGATGGGAGATATTTTTGAAGATCATCTGAATCAATCCTATACCGCCATTAAGGAGGAGATGGGCGACAAGGTAGACGTTGCCGATGATCATAAATTTATAGGTTTTGATGCTTATCAAAAGGTGATCGATTCAGGTGTGGACGTGGTTCTGCTGACCACCCCACCTGTGTTCAGGCCAGAACAAATGGAAGCCGCGATCAATGCGGGTAAACACGTTTTCTGCGAAAAGCCCGTAGCGGTAGATCCGGCTGGTGTCAATAAAGTGCTCGCAGCGGCAAAAAAGGCGAAGGAGAAGAATCTATCGATCCAATCCGGATTTTGTTTCCGGTTTGACGCTGTGAATATGGCTGCTTACGACAAGATCCTCCATGGAGCGGTGGGAGACATACATTGCGTGTCGACCATGCGTTTCGGAGGTGAACTCTGGTCCAAGCCGCGTCAGCCCGGTTGGACGGATATGGAATATCAGTTGCGAAACTGGCTGTATTACGACTGGTTGTCGGGCGATTTTATCACAGAACAAGCCGTGCATAGTCTTGACTTGATGGCATGGGCTCTGGAAGACCGGGTTCCCCTGAAGGCAGTGGGTACCGGTGGTCGGCAAAAGCGGGTCGATCCCATTTACGGCAATGTGTACGATCATTTTGCGATCGAATACGAGTATGAAGATGGTGTCAAAGGCATTCATATGTGCCGCCAACAGTCCGGAACCAAGGGAAGCAACACGGTCAATATCTTTGGTACCAAAGGACAGGCTTACGTCAAACCCGCTTCCGAAGCCCGTATATCCGGACAACAAAACTGGGAATTTGACGGAGAACGTAATAATATGTACCAACACGAACACGATTTGTTTTTTGCAGCTATCAGAAACAACAAACCGGTGAATGACGGCGTGTGGACGGCGCAAAGTTCGATGTTGGCCATTCTCGGAAGAATGGTGGGCTACAGCGGTCAGGAAATTACCTGGGAGCAAGCTTTGAATTCCAATCTGCATATCGGGCCCAAATTTGAAGATTACGCATTCGATTACAAATGGGAAATGACTCCGGTGCCGGTTCCCGGTAAGACCAAGGTTTTCAAAAGCTAAAACCGGATGAGAAAAAACAGGTTAATATTTGTCCTGATGACATTTTTGGCTGTATGGACCACAGCGTTGGAAGGTCAGGAGTATTTATTTGAATTTGGGGAGGTCACTCCACTTCACCAGGTACTCGATA
>CALEIL010000200.1 GCA_937876435.1 uncultured Bacteroidota bacterium | reverse complement strand
TAGATGATGAAGATATGGCGAAAAAGAATCCGTCTAAAGTGTCACGAATTTAGTGACCGGTGCACTAAGTATCCACTATCGCTTTTGATATCTTCGTGCAATACCCCAAAAAGCCGCTAAATTAATTGATCTCACGGTATAATTGATGGTCATGACCCTAAAAATTTGAAACGAATTAGGACATCCTTCCCTTGAAATCTGTATGTGAACAAAATCCGCTTGCAATTTTTCCAAAGCACAATTCCCACCACGTCGGGAGGTGCTATCCCTGTGAGGTTCTACGGCCTGATTGGCAACAAAAAAACCCGCCCGATCATCAACGGGCAGGTTTTATAAAAGATAAAATGCAAATCTATTGTGTCTATCGTGCACTAAGGAACGTAGTACAGTTTTCGGTTGACGACCCCGGATTCCAGAATCATCCGGATGGTATAGAATCCCTGTGCCGGCAGATTTGATCCCCCGAGTCGGTACTGATCGATTTCCTGATCTATTTTTTCATAAAACACCCGCTTTCCGGACAGGTCATACACTTCGGTTCGAAGGAGCTTCCCGGTCTGACCCGTCAGGTCAAACCTGACTTCATGAGAGAACGGATTGGGATACGGATTGGATACTTCAAATACTCCACCCCGATCCTGACGAACCAACCGGATATTTTCTTTCAATTCCCTTCCGTCAAAAATCTCCGGGGTCAGGTCCATAGAAAGCCCGATCAATTCCCGGTCGATTTCATTGCTGGTCATATGATCAAAGATGAGATAAAAGTCCGCCCCTGCGGTCAAAGCATGCGCTTCTCCCCTGGCTATCCATACGACCTTGAGTGAATTTCCATCCATACTGTAATCCTCAGGATTGATCGCTATTCGCCCCGATTCTATGGCTATCCAGGGGGTTTCGTTATCGTTCTCCAGCGAAAACTGCATCGATTCCACCGTTCCGGATGAAGCCAGATTGACCGGCACCCGAATAAATCCATTGTGAAATTCCGGATCTCCCAAGGTCAATTGCTCCCGCTCACCGGCTTTTCGATTGCTCGATCGAACCGAGGCACTGTAATTCACATCTCCCTTTTTCACGCCAGTAAAATGCAATTTGGACCGATACTCCTGATTGGATTTGATTCTGGACACGGGCTCCATATCGCTATTAATGAAGACCCATTGTGAACCGGGAAGTTTCTGTACTTTCTGGAGCAACAGACTCTGGATCATCAGTACATCAAGAACCGAAATGATTCCATCTCCATTGATGTCAGCCGCCAGTTTTTCATATGGGGAAGCCAAGGTCGATTTATTGGTGGCCATCCTGAAAATTGTCAGCGCATCAAAAGCGGTTATCCCATTCAGAGGATTATCGGTTTTGGATGGTACGATCGCCAACGATTCATTGGTGGATGGGAAATTCCCCAGGTTGAATTTACCTTTATCATCGGACATATTCCTTCGAATCTCCGCGACAGGGCCGTTGAGCCGAACCTCAACCTCTGAAATAGGAACCAGGTCCGGGGTTTTGATGCTTCCCGCCAACTGATTTTGAGAATTGGGGCACAGTCCTTTCGGATCTTTTACATCCAGCTTCAAGACATAAAAATTGGAATTGCCCACATTATCCACGATCCAAAGTTCGATCATATTGGCACCGAGCTTGTCACAGGTAATATCCAGTGAATTGGATCCGGACAGCGGAGGTAAAAGATTGCCGTTATGATCGATCAACCCTTCGCCTTTGTACCGTAGCAATACCTCATATTTCGCTTCGGGGCATGGATGAGACACCTCGTAGGGGATGTCAGACAGCCGGAGTTTGTCATTGGTACTATTGAGGTTGAACGTGATCGATTCCGGCCCTGAAACAGACATGGATTCACAATATCCAACCTTAAATTCTGAAATGGATTCATTCCGGTTGTGGCATTGATCGGTAGCTTCCACCACTAACCTGTAATTGCCACTCTCCAGATTGAGGGATGCTATCTGAACTCCCTCACCGGACTTCATCGTTTTCCATTCTCCGTCATTTTGCATATCAATTCGCCAGATGATCGACATATCCTCTACCGGAGTACAATCGTCGGTAATTTCCAGCTTCCTACTGAACACAAAATGACACCCTTGTTCGATGCACAAGTCATCGATTTCCGCATTGACAAATGCCGGTCCCTCGGTATTTTTGATATAAATATATTGTACAAACTCGGGCAAATAATAAGGATCGGTTTCGCACCAGTCACTGACCTCCCAGGTTCGTTTAATGGTATAGCAGACTCCCGCACTACTCTGCAATGCTTCGGTCACCTCATCGGTATAAGCGATACCCAGATCTTTGCAAAACTCTTCCCGGTTCAGACGCGGGCCGCGGGGCTCTATGTCCAGCAAGGAACAGTTGATCACCGTAGTATCTTCATATGGCATGATGAAATCTTCCGGACGGAGCCGGCAATCCTTGGTCACAAATATTTTTTGGATCACCTGGATGCTTTCGCTTTCAGCAGGCTCCGATGAGCACGGATTGGTGATGGTGAAAATTCGTTCTACGTATCCTTCTCCACAAATACCAATATTCTCTTCCCACTCTTCCTCAATGATCACGTTGCAATTGTCCGTGATCAATCCGTCCACCACTTCGAGCGTGGATTCCACGTAAGGTGTAGTGCGGTTGTCGCTGCACTCATATACGGGAACCATACGGGTCTGACGTTCTGAATCCACGGTCACATAGGTTCCGAATATGCTCGTATTCCCGCTATCTACAGCCGCCTTGTACATCGACTGATAGGTATAGCAGTTCATCGATAGGTTGGGCAATCTGTATTTGACCGATGGCTGGGAACGATCAGAAACCTTGACCCTGGTGACCAGTTTGGAATAATTGCAAAAAGCATCGATCGCCAGGAATTCAATCAGAACTCCCTCCGTACAGACATCTTCGCAGCAAAAAGGGATGCGATCGGTCCAGCCGTATTCGACCAGGCTGTCCAGACAAAGATCCTGACGCAAAGCAAGTTTTTCGGCGTACTCATCATAATACTTCCGCACTTCACTATTCATACTGGTATCAGCCGAAAATCCGCAGGAGGTTTTCCAATCCACCCTTCTGGCCAGGACTATTTCCAGATCACAGTTGTCAAAACTCCCTTCATCGAAGGAAGACACTGCGGCCCAGGTCAACGATTGATCATTGGTCAATACTACTCCAGGGTCGTCATCCAGAACAATGGTGGGTGGTTTTTTATCCCTTAGAACCAATATTATCGTATCACTGCCCGTATTTCCACATTCGTCGATGGCCGAATACTCCACCAGATAGGTTCCGATGGTCATTTTCCGAAAACGAACTTCCGGTGCTTCATCTCCCATGTTGAATACGATCTGTTGATCGCTCCATCTGATCGTCACCGAAAGTTCATCGGGCGTACTGCATTCCTGCACAAGCCCGGGAATGGGAAAATCGCCATCCGCCTCACAATTATCGGTAATGGCGTTCCGGTAAAATGTGGGGTACAACCGCCCGGTATCCACGCCTTTTACGTCATAATGCTGCTCCAGGGTATACTTTGTTTCATCGAATAATAGTTTGGGACCGGTGGAATCGATGACCTCAATGATCTGAGTACAGGTTTTTTCCCGGATCTGGTCATTTTCATACGAAGTAATCGTCCACTCCCGGAAAACGGTTTTGGAGCCACCACAACCAGGTTGTTCACTATCCTCATATCTTACGTAGACCTTACAATAGGGATCCTCGGAATAAATCGCCTGGCCGTCAAAAGTGGGCGAACCCGTTACCAATGGTTGTTCCAGCAACTCCTGAGAATCGCAGGTGATCTGGGTATCATCCGGACACACGATTTCATCAAATATAATTTTACGCAAAAAAACCGTGTCGGTACAATCCGTCGAATTCCCGTTTTGGTCGGTAGCCCGCCAGACCCGTTCGATATACCCTTCGATGTAGGGATCGTTGTCCACGTTGACCCATTTGTATTCATTGACTTTCAGCGTATAATTTTCATTGCAGTCCGCCAGTACTTCTGGTTGCCCGAAAAGGTTATTTTTGGGATCGTACGCCCGCGGATCGCTACAAAGAACGGTATCGTTCTGACAGATCAGCCGGGGCCCGGAGAAATCTCCAAGGGTGATATTGGACCGGCAAAACTGGCCCGTTTCTTTATGCGTGATGGTGGCTATGAATGTCCGCCCATTATACTGCTTGGGGACCGGATTGGGTACGGTCAGGTTTTCGAGTTCCAGGGTAAATTCAAAATCGTCTTCACACTTTATTTTTCCATTGGTGATGACTTCATTTATGTCGATGTATCTTTCACAATCCATTCCAAAATCCAGCACCAGATCGTTGATACAGTTGAGATTCAACCGATTGAGATCTTTGTCCACATTGATCGTGATGGTATCGATGAGCCCTAGTGGCGGGTAGTAGCTAACCGCAAACATGACCAGTTTGGTATAGCCCCTGTCGGTGGTTTTCCATTGTACTTCGACACTTTCGCCCATGGCACTCCCGACAAATTCCCCCGGGCCCTCAATAATCCGCCATTGGATATTCATAGGAAAATAAATGTCCAGACCGATGTGGTACTCATTGGTCAGTCCCGGACAGGCCACATCATCACCGACGATGACGTTGGTAAGTATTTCCTGCCCTCCGGCTTTTGGGATCGCACCGCATACCAGAATGAGACTGAGAATGGAGTACATCAGCTTTCGGGTTTTGGACGTCCGGTTTAACAAATAGATATTCATTACGATTGCATTTTATTCAAGCGAACCAGCACAAACATTATGCCAAATCGTAATATGTAATGAATGTTAAATCAATTTACAACACTTTAACTTTTTCCGTCATGTAAATCGAAAGATAGGAGGCTGTCGTTTGAGTGAATCACTGGGCCCAATGCCAAAGAATTTTGAATTTTGAATTTTGAATTTTGAATTGAGGTCCCTGGGATCGGTAAGCCGGCAGAGGGTGTGCGCTAGCAGGATTGCCGAGCCCGTTTTAATTTTGAATTCTTGATTTTGAATTTTGAATTGGGGTAGCGTCTGAGAGTAGATCATTTTTCCGCAGAGCGCCCTGATGGATTTGCCCCAGGTCACGCACCTAAACCATTGTAAGCTGATAAACGAAACGGAATAAATGCCTATTGGTTTGTCTGAAAGGAATCATTTTTTATGTATATTCATGCTTATTCGATTGTTTTCTATCAACGGAATGAAGAAAAAGGCCCACAATTTTCGATAAGAAAATTCAATCAGAGTGAAACCCGTTTATATCATCTATGTTATAGACATTGATATTCAGTGTGTTATAGTTGGTGAAACAATTATTTTTATTTGATTAACCAATAGGTTAACTTTGTGAAGAGGAAAGCTTTGCATATTGAATCCTCAGAAAATGGTAATAGAGCTATCTACGTCGATGAAGAGAACGCTGCTGAGATTCTCAAATTTATCAGTAGTGAACCTGCACTGAAGAATAAATTCAGGTATGTCAGTAAGATTATCTTGGGGGGTCATCGGAACACTGATTTGTATGATAAAGAAGAAATCAATGAAAAATGCAAGGACGTAACTGCAATGAAATTGATGAAAGGGAAATTGAATCCAAGAATATACTACAAGGAGGTCACAACCGGAGAAAAGGTGAGAGTCGTCATTTGCTGTGAATTGCTCAAGAAAAAGAAAAGCCGGAAACTGACACACAAAGAAATTAACCTTATAACAAAAGTAGCTAATTATGAATACGAATTCTGAGGCTAAAAATGTTCAGGAAAAATTTAGAGATTTGCTCAAGCCAGATACATATCAAGAGAAAATTGAGTTGGATGCGCTTCTTTTAGCGGCCCCATACCTGGAGATGATTCAGGATAAAATGGAGGAAATGAATATGAAGAAGAAGGATTTGGCCAAAGAACTGAATACTTCTCCTTCATATATTACTCAGTTGATGAATACCAACAAAATGTTGAATTTTACTATTCTGGCCCGAATAGCTGAGGTGCTTGATCTAAAGTTTCAAGTTAGTCTAAAAAGTGAATTTTCCAATGTGGAATATCTTGAAAAGTTCATTCCAAACAAAGAATTAATGGAGCATCAGAAAAGATAAGGACGGCCGAAGGGCAAAGGCCAAAGAATTTTGAATTCTTGATTTTGAATTTTGAATTAGGGCAGTGCTTGAAAGTAGAGCGGTATTCCGAAGAATGATAGAAAGTTTAGTGGGTTTATGGGGTTTAGAAGGTTTAGAGTTTCAACGGCCAAAAGCCCAAACTACAAACGGCCGTAGGCCATCCAAACGGGCGTATCCCACCAACGGGCGTAGCATAATCAAACGGGCGAAGACCACCAACGTGATCGGTCGCCAGGCGACCGATCACAACGGTATATTCCCATGATTCCTTTCAGGAAGAGATTTCCTTTTATTTTTCAATGACCGGAACGCACGGATCAAAATCCGGCGTGTGTGGGATGGAATGATGATATCGTCGATGAATCCCATTTCAGCAGCTTTGTATGGATTGGCAAACAACGCGTTGTATTCCTCTTCTTTTTCAATGGTCCTGGAGACAGGGTCATCGCTTTCCGTGATTTCCTTTCGAAAAATGATCTCAGCCGCCCCTTTGGCACCCATCACCGCAATCTGAGCCGAAGGCCACGCGTAATTGTAGTCGGCACCAATATGACGGCTGTTCATTACACAATAGGCTCCCCCGTAGGCTTTCCTGGTGATTACTGTCACCCGCGGAATGGTAGCTTCGCAGAAGGCATAGAGGAGTTTGGCCCCATTGGATATGATCCCATTCCATTCCTGCTCGGTCCCTGGAAGAAAGCCAGGAACGTCTTCCAATACCAGGATAGGGATATTGAAACAATCACAAAACCGGACGAATCGTCCCCCTTTGGTCGCGGAATCCACGTCGAGGACACCGGCCAGATTAGCTGGTTGATTGGCCACGATTCCAATACTCATACCCGCCAATCGGGCGAAACCAGTAATCAGACTCGAGCCAAAATCAGGTTGGCTTTCAAAAAAACTGTCCGGGTCGATCAATTGCGCAATCACTGTGTGCATATCGTAGGGAGTATTGGGATTTTCCGGAATGACTTCATCCAGGGCGGGACGGTACTCATCACCGGTTTGATATGGCAGGTCGCTGACCTCTTCCTGATTGTTTTGGGGCAGATAAGAGAGTAATTGACGGATATCATCCAGGCATTGTGCATCATTGGAAGCCGTGCGATGCGCCACCCCTGATTTGGTCGCGTGGGTTCGGGCGCCACCCAGTTCTTCAGGCGTCACTTCTTCATTGGTTACCGTTTTGACCACGCTTGGCCCAGTGACAAACATATAAGAAGACCCTTCCACCATAAATATAAAATCGGTCATCGCCGGTGAATAAACGGCCCCACCGGCACAGGGTCCCATGATGGCCGACAACTGAGGAATGACCCCGGAACATTGTACGTTGCGGTAAAATATATCGGCATACCCGGCCAGGGAAGCCACGCCTTCCTGGATCCGGGCGCCTCCACTGTCGTTGAGTCCGATCAGTGGGGCTCTGTTCTCCAGGGCTCTGTCCATGATCTTACAGATCTTTAGAGCATTGGTTTCAGACAAGGTGCCTCCGAATACGGTAAAATCCTGTGCAAATACATAGACGATCCGTCCATCGATGGTTCCCATTCCGGTCACCACACCATCCCCCACAATTTTCCGGTCTCCCATCCCAAAATCGCTTGTCCGGTGGGTCACAAACCGGTCAAATTCTTCAAAACTTCCCGGATCCAGCAAATATTGAATCCGTTCCCGCGCTGTCAATTTTCCCTGCTCATGCTGGCGGTCTATCCGTTCTTGCCCCCCGCCCATCCTAGAGGCTTCGATCTTTTGTTGTAAAATTTCTTTCTCCCTGTTCATAAGGTGAAAGATATATAATTTCGTGGACAATGGATAGGGGATAATGGATAATGGACAGGGGTCTGGCGGAAGAAGCTTGCAGCAGAGCAGGAGCGCAGAGAGAGCGGCTTACGCCTT
>CALEIL010000199.1 GCA_937876435.1 uncultured Bacteroidota bacterium | reverse complement strand
CTCAACGACGAGACTGCATTCGGTCACTTCTTCGATCTGACAAAAAATAACCTCGACTTAAGTATCACGAACTTAATGCCCGGCCCACTGGTCACCGGGAATCGAATGCCGATCCAACATTCTAACGTTTTCCTGGCCAGGATTAGATCCGGAATATTCAGGTCTTGCCTGGCTAAACAATCCAATACAAATCATTGTTTGAAGAAGTTCTGTATATTGTGTAAAATGTCGATCGTGAAGAAAGGTATTACCGTCAAAAGAAATTCTCATTTAGCGAGATTGGCATGTATTTGGATGCGGTCAGAAGCAGTGGCACTGGTTTGGGGGAGGACGATCCATCTTTATGGAACAGAACCAGGACGATTGTTGGCGAATCAAAAATGGCTTGCGCACGAATTGGTCCATATCAATCAGTGCGAAGTAAGAGGGGTAACCGGATTCGTGTGTTCATATCTATGGGAGTGGATAAAACATGGGTATTACAACAATCGTTATGAGGTAGAAGCCCGGGAAATCAGCAATCATCTGGATAGGGCATCGATATTTGAAAAATATAATTTTGAAATTAAATAAAGGGAGATGGGTTTATTGAGAAAAACCGTGGGCACATTCATTTTCAGCGTGATATCGTTTGCGGCGTTTGCAAATTATATAATGGTTCCTATGGATGAAACCCAAACGGATCATTTGAAATCGTATGGGGTCACCTATTGGGTTTTGGAACATGACATCGAAGCGTGGTGGCTGTTGAATTACCGGGGTGGAAGTTTTGCCTTTCCTTACCATGAATTGATCGAAAAGGAATGTAAAACGAGGGGGATCAAATACGAGATCACTACCGATGTGCAGTTCAACGGGATCCTGTCCGAGATTGCACAACCAGAAATCAATATGGATGCCATCAAACTGGACAAGGCACCAAAAATAGCCGTTTACACGCCTGATTTCAATGCCAGAGGTGAACGGATACAGCCGTGGGATGATGCGGTGACGCTGGTATTGACCTATGCCGAAATTCCATATGATGTGATATACGATCGGGAGGTCGTCGGCGATAAGCTGGCGCAATATGACTGGCTGCACCTGCACCACGAAGATTTCACGGGGCAATACGGCAAGTTTTACGCACGGTATAAGAATCAGAAATGGTATATGGAAAGCAAGCGCAGGATGGAAGAAATGGCGGATGAACTGGGCTTTGGAAAAGTGTCCAATCTCAAGTTGGCAGTGGCAGAAAAGATCCGGGAATACGTGATAGGAGGAGGTTTTCTCTTCGCGATGTGTTCGGCGACCGATAGTTATGACATAGCGTTAGCTGCCGCCAATACCGATATCTGTGACTGGATGTTTGATGGAGATCCTCAGGACCCTGACGCCCAGGAGAAACTCGATTTTTCCAACACTTTTGCTTTTGAAAACTTTCGTCTCGTAACCAATCCCATGATATACGAGTACAGCAATATCGACAATATCAATCGCCGGGTCAATCCGGAGAACGATTACTTCACCCTGTTTGATTTTTCAGCCAAATGGGACCCGATCCCAACGATGCTGACACAGAACCACACCCGGACGGTCAAAGGTTTTATGGGACAAACTACCTCCTTTGCCAATGCTACCGTCAAATCATCAGTGTTGATTCTGGGAGAGAATAAAGCCGTGAATGAAGTCAGGTACCTCCACGGCGAAATAGGGAAGGGGCAGTTCTCCTTCTTTGGAGGGCACGATCCGGAAGATTATGCGCACTACGTCAATGATCCGGAGACCGACTTGTCTCTGCATCCCAATTCACCCGGTTACCGGCTGATTCTCAACAATATTTTATTTCCAGCTGCCCGAAAACAGAAAAGAAAGACATAAAAAAAGCCCTGACGGAGTGAATCCGGCAAGGCCAGTGTTTTTTCCAATGAAGAAGGAGATTGAATTATGCTTCTTCCTCAGCGGTAGCTCCTTTCCTGGAGCCAAATTTTGAAAATTTCTTGTTGAATTTGTCGATACGTCCAGCTGAATCGACATACTTCATCTTACCAGTATAGAACGGATGAGATTTGTTTGAAATCTCCAGTTTTACCAAAGGATATTCTTTCCCATCTTCCCATACGATGGTATCTCTTGAAGATACGGTTGATTTCGTGAGAAAAGCCTCGTCACAAGAAAAATCTTTGAATACCACGTAACGGTAATTTTCCGGATGTGTATCTTTTTTCATCTTTTAGATTTTTAAATAATTCATGTCTTAAGAAAACAGGATCTATGATTCTTCGAATATTTTCCCATCTTTAGCCCTGTCAAAAAATGATTTCCTGTTGAAATCAGGATTCGTTACCAAAATCAGAGTGCAAAGATAATACAAATCTTTCAGGATTTCAAAGTTAAAAAAGATATTTTATTTCAAACCTTTTAAACATATGACAGATAGCATGAATTTATTGAGAGACCGGGTGGTGTTGATTACGGGCGGAAGCAGGGGAATTGGAGCCGGTATTGTGGAGAATCTGACGCGACAGGGTGCCAGGGTAGCTTTTACATATCGATCCTCTTCCTCCCAGGCTGATGCCTTGATCGGATCACTGGGTTTGGGACCCGATCGGATAAAAGCCTACCAATCTGACGCAGCTGACGGTGCACAGGCAGAGGAATTGGTCAGCCAGGTTTTGGAAGATTTTGGAACCATTCACGTGCTGGTCAACAACGCCGGCATCACAAAGGATACCCTGATGCTTAGAATGAGCGAAGAGCAATGGAACGATGTAATCCAGACCAATCTGACTTCTGTATTTCTGATGACGAAACAAGTGCTTAGGACGATGATGAAAAACCGGGAAGGTTCCATCATCAACCTGTCCAGCGTGGTCGGTATGATGGGCAATGCCGGTCAGGCGAATTATGCAGCGTCTAAAGCAGGCATTATAGGTTTTACAAAAAGTATAGCCAAAGAATTGGGTAGCCGGAATATACGTTGCAACGCCATAGCTCCGGGTTTTATCGAAACGGAGATGACTGAAAATCTCACGAATAAGGACGAATACCTTCAGAGCATACCGATGAAAAGATTTGGAACGGTCCAGGAAGTAGCTGATGTGGTTCTGTTCCTGGCTTCCGATCTGTCAGGGTATGTGAACGGTCAGGTCATCAGCGTCTGCGGGGGGATGAATACCTGATAAGGGGGCATGGCGCACCATACAATTGATTTTGTTTGTTCGTTGTATTCATATGGAACGGCTTCCTGTGGAGTAAATGTCAGCCTCGCAGGTTTTATATGCTGGTGCGTAATAAATTGAATTCCTTTAAGGTTTTTCAAAGACCTATACGAGATTAGGGTTTGATGCCCTTTTGCTCTGATTCAATCAGATAAAGCATATACCAGGTGGATTCGCCGTAATGCTCGGCGAATGAAATGATATTTCTATGGTTGTAATGCGGTATTGGAAATTTCAAATAGTACTCCTCTTCCTGTTTTGCTGGGGTCTGTCATCATGCAGCTGGAAACCCATCAGGCAATTTGCCTATGTAGAGAATGCTTTTGAACCAGGAACCCGAAGGGCCTCAGAACTGGAATGTTCGGCTACCTCGGATTACATACCCTGGTCGGGATTTTCCGGAATTACCCCGGTGCGGACCATCAGGTTGAATATTCATTTCATGAATAGTTCAGATGGAAGTAAAAATCTGAAGGGACAGCGAGCAATCCGGTTCGCCACACAGTTAGTTGAATCAGCCAACAGAGATCTGGCCAATAATCAAAAAATGCGGCTTCCCTTGAGGAACCAAACACCGGTGCTCGACCCGTTGATCCGGTATGAAATTGTCTCAGATGCCCAGGGGAATCCGGCGATCTACGAACACTTTGATGATGCATACTATTATCTGGTGAAAAAGGGACCAGGACGGAACAATTACAACAGGGCTGTGATCGACAAGTTTGGCATAGGCCTGGATTCCATCCTCAATATTTTTATACAGGCTCCGCCTCCCGACAGTTTAATTGGTGAAAATTATGGAGGTCTCAAAACCGGGGTAGCCTTACGAAACGGGATCCGTATTTCAGGGCCATTTCTGACCGATGACAGGATTTATACCTATACGGGGTTGTTCAATCACGAGGTAGGTCATATCCTGGGATTGAGGCATGCCTGGTTGCGGGATCAGTGCGATGATACGCCCACCCATTCCAATTGCTGGAATTTTACCAACGATGGATCAGAATGCGATTCATTGGTTTCCAATAATGTCATGGATAGCAATGCCGATCAGGACGCTTATACTCCCTGTCAGATCGGGATTATACAACATAGTCTGGCAGAAGCTCGCAGTACGAAGAGAAGATTTCAAAAAGATAGCTATTGCAGATCTCAGGGATTGGACCCGGTTCATATCCGGGATACCGTGATATGGTGCAGAGAAACCGATGTGGTATCAGACGTCATCATAGATCGTAATGCCACTCTCATCATCACCAACCGGGTTTCGATGCCAGAAGGTGGCCGTATTCTGATCGAGAGAAATGGCAAACTCATACTTCGGGGCGACAAAGCCGTGATCCAGAATGCCTGCGGGTTTCCCTGGCAAGGGGTTTTTTCCAAAACAAATCAAATTAATCAAGTGGTTCTCGAAAAAGGTTCATCGATTGTCCTTGATTAATGGGGTATGCGTGCTATTTTTACAGTAAAATCTACAATCGTCATCGCATTCTTTTCCTTCTCATCATTCAATAGAACTTCCAAATTGTCTCCATATCCCTGGGAACTTTTGTATCCTTCAGGAGATATCTCAACAGCTCGATTGGCATCGCATTTTCCTGCAAAACAGCGTCGTGGTATTGTTGTAAAGTCATCGAACCATTATCTACCAGTTCTTCCTTCAGCTTATAGAATTGCAAACCGCCGGTCATGTAAGCCAATTGATAAAGTGGAGGATAGTTTCCTTCAAATGATCTGCGTACTTCCGCTTCTGCATTGGCCCGTTCGTGACCTACCCGGTCCACCAGAAAATCAATGCATTCCCGGGGCGTCCATTCTCCCAAATGAAACCGCAAGGAAAAAATTATCCTGGCACACCGGTGCATCCTCCAGAATAACATCCCAATCTTATCCTCAGGGGTTTGGGCAAAGCCCAGGTCGTACAACAACAGTTCCCAGTACAGGGACCATCCTTCCGTCCAAAAGGGCGTGCCGAATATATATCTTCGATGAATTTGATGACGCCGGTTCATGAATTGCTGAAGATGATGGCCCGGGATGATCTCATGATGCAATACCGCTCTCGAAAAATGGGGATTGTTCCCTCTCATGCTCATCATTTTTTCGTCGTGATCCATTTCGTCCGTCGGATAGGATATCAACAATGATTCACCACCCAGAAAGAATGGACTGACCAGTTGTCTTCTGGCAGATAACATATTCATCCGCCAGGTTTCCTCTGCCAGGGGAGGAATGGTGACCAGATTATGGTCCTTCAGAAAAATAATCGACTCTTCATACAAACGGAGCAACATTTCGGGTTGGTCTCCGGGTTTTACATAGGCCTGCTTGACCTGCTCCTGAGCGACTTTCCAATCCGTGCCAAACCCCATTTCCCGACTCGCTTTCAACAGTTCTGCATCGCACCATGCAAACTCCTTTTGTGCTATGGAGATCAATTCCTCCGGAGTATAAGGGATCAGATCCCGGGAGAGCATTCTCAGTAGCTCTTCCCGACCAACCGGAATTCCAGCGATGCCCGATCCATCATCCCGGTTCATACGGCTGGAATCCAGTCTTTTTCCGAATGCTTCTTTGTATGCGTCCAGTACCCGATTGAGTCTTTTTGCTGGTTCGTTGGACCACCAATTGTATTCCGGGTCGTACGTTCCGTAAAAATCGTTCAGGCTCTTCAAAACGTCTTTCTGGCCTTTTATCACTCTCGTCAAATAGTGGATTTCCTTTTTCGAAAAGCCTGGTTTTTCTTTCTCCAATTTTTGAATCAGATCTTCGTATTGTTCCCTGATTTGGAACAGATCACGGCTCAATTCTTCTCCCGACAATCGATGCCCTCTTCTTCTCTTTGTTTCGTATTCATACAAAGGTTCTCCTGGAATGACCCAACCCCCGAGCGATTTATAAAAATCAGCTTCTTCCAACAGGCCTGCTTTCTGGTCGGTGATTTCTCTCAATAGCAGTTGATAGTCTACCTGATCCGAAACGGAAAATTCATCGTATGGCAGCGATTCCAGATGGCGCTGCCAGGATTGATAGAACTGAATCAATCGGTCTCTGTACAGGGGAGATGCTTCGATATGGTAATATCGCTGGAGTGCCCCACGATCTTCCTTAAAGTGATTGATCATATCGACGATTGATACATTTTCCGATCCAATTCCGGTTTGCGTCCTGGCGGTGGGAATTCCCCACAACAGAACTACGGGAATAGTAAATATCAGGTAGAAGTGTCTCATTGTATGTGGCTGATTATTAGTTTGTTATTTCCAATCATAGTCCTTTTTTCCACCGGGACTCCCTATGAGTCCTTTGGATTCAGGTAAACATTTAAACTGGCTTTACAGCTAATGTCCATTTAATAATTGTCTGTCAGGATTTCTTTCCATAGGCATGTAGTAAAGTCATAAACTTGTAAATTAATACAATAGATTGGGGGATTCAAATTTTAAAATCCCTATCTTTCCATGTAAAGTCATATCACAGATTATGAAGATATATACCAAGACTGGTGACCAGGGTCAAACATCATTATTGGGTGGAAGCCGGGTATCCAAATCTCATATCCGGGTGGAAACCTACGGAACCCTCGACGAGCTCAATTCTTATGTGGCCCACCTGAAGGATCACCTCAACGTCAATCGGTTCGATGAATCGGTCATTGAAGTTCTGCATCGGGTGAGCAAGGACTTATTTGATATCGGGTCGTTGCTAGCTTTGGAGAAGGAGGATTATAAGGGGAAAATGGCTCAATTTGATCCGGCATCCATACGCCTGCTTGAGGATCAAATCGATCAGATGGACGAATCTCTTCCCCGGTTGCGGGCTTTTATTCTTCCCGGAGGACATCCCCTGGTTTCATTATGCCATATGTGTCGTACGGTCTGCCGGAGAGTCGAAAGGACCATGGTGGCGCTGAATGAAGCGTATCCGATCGATGGTGAATACATGATTTATATCAATCGCCTCTCAGATTATCTGTTTACTCTCGCCCGGTTTATTGCACAGGAATATGGAATAGAGGAGGATAAATGGCGTGAATGAGTGCGGGAGGTGCGTGTTTGGGTGTGGGATGGAATATACGTTTTATAATGCTGACGAAATTTGGGAGACGAGACGTGAACGGGTTTGGGTAGATAGAGACACATGGTCGTACGTCCTGATCCACCTTCCCCGTATATCGGTTCAAAATTAAAAATGTAAACACAAATTTAGGCCGCCACTGTATGTCGTTTTCTCAGCCAGGCTGAACCGTATTCTATGACACCATATCCTACGGTAGCATACAATAGAGTGGATACCAGAGTGGCTGGGAAAAATGGAATCCCGGCGACATAGGCAGTCAGTACACCTCCAGCCGTTTTGGGATAAATGGGATCCGCCATCCAACTACCCAAATTTGTGATCAGAAAAAACAGAACCGCACCTGCGAGAGAAGCGCCGAGCACATTTTTCATATTCTTTGTTCGCATCAGCAGATTGCTCATGAGGACAATGACCAGCATAGCCCCGTACGTCCAGATCATGTGTGAACTGAACCAGACAAATCCCTGGTCAGCGTAGAATGATGCGTACAGGATATTGGTCACCAATAAGTCCGATACGTAAAAGGCTATTAAGGGCACCAGATACTTCCAGATCGTGGATTTGAAATAAGTGGCTCCCATAATCCCCATAGCGATCATTGGAGTAAAATTGTAAGCATGCGGCAACAATCGGCTGATTGCCATAAGAAAAATTGTACCTGCGATCAGAATTATGTGATTTTTGGATTGCATCTTGTATTAGTTCAGTGTGAGTCGATGATATTAAATTACAAAATATATCTATTTTTGTTGGGCACAAAATACTGAGAATTTGAAGTTTTTCCAAAATGCAAGGTTAAAAGGCGAAAATAGTTTTATTTCTTTTGTTTTTGCCGTGTTGACCATCGTCGGTTTTTACATCTTAACTTCCGTTCCGTTTACCTTGTATTCGATCATTCAGGGCTTCACCAGTGATGATATGGCGACCTACCAGGGACCTCTCACGTTCGCCCTGGTGTTGCTCGTATTTAGTGGCATTTTGATTGGGGTCCTGGTAGCTACCCGGACGATTCACAAACGGCCAGTCTTATCCGTATTGACCGGAGCTACATCGTTCCGGTGGAAACACCTGATCAAAGCTGTGGCATTGTGGTTTTTCATCCTACTTGTTATGGAGGTGGTAGGATATATTTCCTCTCCAGAATTATACACATTCCAGTTTGATCCGATTCCGTTCTTTTTAGCTCTGATCGTCGGGTTGCTGATATTGCCGCTGCAAACCAGTGCAGAAGAAGTACTTATACGTGGTTACCTCATGCAACAGGTTGGCTTGTTGACCAGGTATCCCTGGATTCCAGTAGTAGTGACCTCATTGATATTTGGGATGCTTCATGGTGCCAATCCGGAGGTAGAACAATACGGGATGGTCAAATCCATGTTCCTGTATATCGGAATGGGCTTGTTTTTTGGGGTAGTTACCGTCATGGATGACGGGCTTGAGATTCCATTGGGAATGCACTATATCAACAACTTTTTTGCCTTTCTGATTGTCGGGTATGAAGGATCCGTATTTGGAGGAGTCCCATCACTGTTTATGAAGGAATCGGAGGATCTGACCTGGTTAGCAGTAGCCACCAATCTGGCTATTATGATCGTTGTACTGATCATACTGAAAAATTATTTTAAATGGCCTTCTTTTAACCTGTTGTTAAGGAGAATGGATGATGCGGAATCGTCTTTAACTTGAAAAATTATATATTGATGAGATACTTATTCTTCACGCTTCTGGGCATGTTTGGCTCCGGACTTTTGTTTTCCCAGAAAGCCGGGTATTGGCAACAGGAAGTGGATTACACCATGGTCATAGATATGGATGTGCGGGCCAACAAGTTTGACGGGAAGCAAACCCTTGTTTACACCAATCATTCCCCGGATACTTTGCATCGCGTGTTTTATCATTTGTACTACAACGCCTTCCAGCCTGGCAGCATGATGGACGTTCGTTCCAGGACTATCGCAGATCCGGACAGCCGGGTAGGAGATAGGATTTCCAAACTGAAGGCCGATGAAATTGGCTATCAGAAGATTAAATCCCTGCAGCAGGATGGACAAAACGTGAACTACGAAGTACTTGGAACGATCCTGGAAGTAAAGCTGGATCAGCCGGTACCTCCTGGGACCTCCACCGTATTTGAAATGGAATTTGAAGCTCAGATCCCGGTCCAGATCCGAAGGACCGGAAGAGACAACAACGAGAATATTCGATATAGTATGAGCCAGTGGTATCCCAAAATCAGCGAATACGATGAATCGGGCTGGCACCCCGACCCTTATATTGGCCGGGAATTTTACAGTGCCTGGGGAAATTTTGATGTCACTATCAATATCCCCCGGGAATACGTTGTGGGTGGCACTGGTGAATTGCAGGATCCGGACCAGTACAAGCAGCGGGGGTCCGATGATTCTTCCCACAACAAAAAATCTGAAAAAAGCTGGCGTTTTGTGGCTGAGAACGTCCCTGATTTCGTGTGGGCAGCCGATCCCGATTATACCTATCATTCCGAAAAAGCGGCCAACGGGGTGACCATGGAGTTTTTCTACCAACCTGGCGAACCCACCAAAGCCTGGGCTGATTTACCAGCCATTATGTCCGAGGTTTTCTCCTATGCGGATAAGCATTTTGGCCCCTATCCCTACGAGAAATACGCTTTTATTCAGGGTGGGGACGGGGGCATGGAGTATCCCATGGCTACTCTGATCACCGGTCACAGACCTTTGACCAGCCTCGTCGGCGTCAGCGTGCACGAGTTGATGCATTCCTGGTACCAACTGGTGTTGGGGACCAACGAATCCCTTTATCCATGGATGGACGAGGGATTTACCAGTTATGCTTCTACCCGGATTATGAATCACCTCCGGCAAAAGAATCTTTTGCCCGGTGAATATTCTGATAGACCATTTGAATCTAGTCATAAATCATACATCCGACTGGTAGAAAGTGGCCTCGAAGAGCCCATGACTACCCACGCGGACCATTACCATACCAATTTTGCATATGGAATAGCCTCGTATACAAAAGGGGCTATTTTCCTGGACCAATTGGAATATATCGTCGGAAAAGAAGTCTTTGACCGCGCTTTGCTCCGGTATTATGACGTATGGAAGTTCAAGCATCCCACCGACCAGGATTTTATCCGGATCTTTGAGAGAGAATCGGGTATGGTACTGGATTGGTATTTACAGTATTGGGTGAATTCGGTTAAATGGATCGATTACGGTATCAAGGGAGTGGAAAAAACCAACAAAGGGATCCAAATTCAGCTCCAAAATAAAGGTTTGATGCCCATGCCTGTAGATGTACACGTAATTCTTGAAAATGGACAAACACGAGTATATTCCATCCCATTGGTCATGATGCGGAACGTGAAAACTTCCGATGGACAACTTGATCTGATCCACCAGGATCCATGGCCCTGGGTGAACCCTGAGTACAGTTTCCAACTCGATAGTTCAATCGATCTGGACGATATCGAAAAAATCGTCATCGATGCAAGTAGAAGAATGGTGGATGTGAATCAGGAAAACAATACCTGGACTTCATCGACGAAACCCTGATTTGATTCGAAGAAAATCTTTTTCATACTCCATGATTACATGAGCCATGATATTCAAAATGTAACTTTTTCCATCCAGGGAACTCAGCTTGTGACAGTACCTGACTGGAAAATGGAAGACGGGAAATTGTATGGACTTTGTGGGGAAACGGGCAGTGGGAAATCCACGATCGGTAGATGGCTGGGAGGAGTAGAACCCGTTTATTGGGAGGTGGAAACGGATCACGATTTGAAGACATATTCATTGCAATATGGTAACAATGATGAAAGCCACCACGCCTTCCAACCGCTATATTTATTACAGGATGCGTATCAGATATTCAACCCTTATATGCCGATAGGCTCCCATTTCAGGGATGTCTGGAAAAATAATAAACATAGATCGCCATTGCACTCTTTCGAGGATGTCCATAAAATATTGACCGATCTGGGCATAGAGGATCCGATGGGGTTGTTCAGAAGAAAAGTCCACCAGATTTCCCAGGGGGAAGCCCAGAGAATGGCATTCGTCCTGAGCTTTATCCGACCCGCCTCCCTTCGCGTTTTTGATGAGATGTTTTCCAATGTGGATGAGGCATCCAGCCGGAAAATGCTCGGATTCCTCAGGGATTTTTGTAACAGATCAGGTCAGCCGGCGTTGGTGATCTCGCACGAAACCGGGATTTTGACCGAGTTTGTGGATTCTATTTACCTCATCCGGGATGGCGTATTGGAGAAGGCCAATATCAAAACACCTCGCGATATGCGTCCGAATACGCCCGGGGAATTTCCTGGTCTCCTGACCATTCGGGATCTTGTCGTTACCGGATATGGTTACAGATCTGACCTGGAAGATTCTTTGTGCAGTTTATCCGAATTGATGATCGGGAAGGGTGAAAGCGTGGGACTCCATGGCGCATCTGGTCTGGGTAAGACCACCTTGCTCAAAGGTTTGCTCGGTGAGCACGAATTACAGTGGACCTCAATGGAAGTTCACAGTATCCGCAATCCTGAGGAATCTGAGATTAAAGGCCTGGACATTCGATACCTTCCCCAATCGGTGGTTTCGGCCTTCAATCCGGCGCGTACAATAGGGGCTTCCCTCACTGAAATTCAAGACATCCACCAGGTCACCGATCCTGATATATTAAAATGGTTGTCGCTTTTTGGCCTCAGCTCCGATGATCTCCTGAAATATCCCAATGAATTGTCCGGAGGTGAGATTCAGCGGATGGGAATTATCTCGGTTTTATTGGGTAATCCGGATTTGATCCTGCTGGATGAGAGTTTTTCATCGGTCGATCAAGCAACCCGGGAATCCATATGGGCCGCGTTGATGGACAGGCAAAGAGCCTTCCGGTTTGGTCTTCTGGTTGTATCCCATGACCTGGGATGGTTGAATGAGAAAATGAATCGGGTATATAAGTTGGAACGTAATTTGTCCCGGGAACTAAATACATGAGGTCAGCCGGCTTCATCGTCGTGTATATCATACTGGTCAGTATAATGATTAATTTCATTAAATATTTATTCTAATTTTTTTTATTGCTGAGAACGGTAAAGTATAAGCGTAGTACGGGATTAAAACGCCTATACTTTAAACTTTTCCGATATGTTTTTAATAGTCAATTCGTTCAAATTTATCACTTTCGCCCGCATTAC
>CALEIL010000198.1 GCA_937876435.1 uncultured Bacteroidota bacterium | reverse complement strand
TCGTGACTTTGTGCTTTCGTGGCTATGCCTTTTTGCCACTAAATCTCCAATACACAAAAACCCACTAAAACCTTTCGTGGAATTTCGTGACTTTGTGCTTTCGTGGCTACTACTTTCGTGGCACCTAACAAAAACTCAGTAAATCCATTATCAAAAAGGCGATCACTCCAACCATCAATTTTTTTAGTCGATCAATGGTTCGCGCCATCAGATTGTATGCTGCCTTTTTATCGATTGACATGATATTGGCGATTTCATCGTAACCCAGCAGCGTATAAAACCTCAGATAAATAATTTCTCTCTGCTTATCGCTCAATTGGGCCATTGCTTCACTCAAATCGCGAATATTAGTTTGATGTTCTTCCTGCTCAATGTAGTACTGCTCCGAGGATTCCGTTTTTTGGTTTAAAAAATGATTGTCCTGTGAATCGAACAGAATCATTTTTCTATGTTCAGAAGATATAGCAATCACCTTTCGGCGAAAGGAGGTGTATAAATAAGCTTGGATTGATTGAACTTGCCCAAGATTTGCACGAGAAGACCATAAACTTACAAATAGATCTTGAATAGCATCCAATACTATTTCGCGGTGAGGACATAGATTCATTCCATATCCATACAAATCATTCGCATAATCATTGTAGATCGTTGCAAATGCCGGCTCGCTGCCGGCTCTGAAATCCTGCCACAACTGCCTGTTTGGACAACTATCCGGTCGGGATACTGAATCGATAATTACCTTGGTTCGCTTATTGCGAGCTGGAAAATCACGTGTTATATGCGAGGCTAAAACGGTCACTATTGGTCATATGTATTGGTGGTTATTTCAGGTATATAGGTTAAATTTAAAATAAATATTTGTTTTCATTGGACAAATGTTGGGAATTTGCCTCAAACTATTTTGATCGACACGGATCACGACAGAAAATGAGTCCGCAACAAAAAGTATAAATTCATCCCGGTAAAATCATCAAAAAAATACTTACGTTTACATATTTTCGATCATTCACTTCACATAGAACTTCAGTATGATAGAACAGATCAAAGAGCAAATTCAAAAACTCAGAGAACATTATAAAGATCAGGAGGCCATTTACAGGAAGGCCCATAGTTTGTACGTCGGTGGTCATTGCCAGGTATTGACCCGATCTGACCAGGGTTTTGAAGTACTGATCAATGATCTGGATGGTATGGATTATGAAGTAAATATTGCCATTGTCAACGGAGAATTCAACTACTCGATCAATAACAAAGTCAATGGATGGGAAAGTCATCCTTTGGCTGCCCTCCTCCAATTGGCAGAGGAGTTGCAAACTCCATTACCCAAGGACCAAATCGAAGGAAAAACCTACACCCGTGAAGGTATGATCCGGCGGGTTATGGCCGAACGTGAAGCCAGGGCGAAGCGTGCCAAATACTATATAGAATGGGCCGATAATATTTTCGGGGAGCATATTTTAACCAATGATAAAGGTCAAAAATATAAGATTACTCTGAGAGATTTTGAAAATGAAACCGGCTACATTGACAACCCCGACTGGCGTGCCAACAAACTCGGCACCACCAAACACATCATGTTTGCTTTTGCACAACTCAAAAAAGACGTGGAGCTATACCGGCGGCTTTCGAGGAAATATCCATTTGTAGAAATCTACACCGACCCCCATCATGATTATCGGATTACCTGGTATTACCCTCATGAATTGTCTCCGGACGTAGCCAATCTCATCCAAACCTATTTTGGAGACAGGGATTATATCCCCAATGAAGAAGTGAAGGATTTTCGACATTTCTTGCGAGAAGCGGTGGATTTTCCCCAACTCCTCATCCGGTCCGAAGTAGAAGAAAAAGTAGGGAAGGCCTGGGAAAAAGAAGTAATCAAGGTCATCCAGGAATACGAGGAAATTGATTATTCACCGATCAAAGCCGGGCTGTATCCGTATCAAAAAGAAGGGGTAGAATTTGCCACTTTCCGAAAAGGGGCGATACTGGCCGATGAAATGGGTTTGGGAAAAACACTTCAGGCTATCACAACGGCCGTCAATAAGAAAAAACTCTTTGGATTCAGCAGAGCATTGATTATTTGCCCCGCCTCTCTCAAATCCCAATGGAAAAAAGAAATCGAAAAATTCAGCGACGAAAGCGCAGTCATCATTCAAGGCAAACCGGATGAAAGGGAGGACGTATACGCCAGAAGCAAGGCTTTTTTCATGATCCTGAATTATGAAACCGTTTTACGAGATCTGCACGCGATCAACAAGATGGATCCCGATTTTATCATTCTCGATGAGGCTCAGCGGATTAAAAATTTTGATACGATTACCGCTGCAACTATCAAAAGGCTCCGCAAAAAACATTCTCTGGTCATCACAGGAACACCCATCGAAAACCGATTGACCGACCTGTATTCTATCATGCAATTTGTGGATCGAGATTTTCTCGAGCCCCTGTGGGAGTTCTCCTATCAACACTGCTATTTTGATATGGACAGCAAGGACAAAATTACCGGATATTACAATCTGCAGTCCCTCAACGAGCGATTACAATCGGTTCTCCTCCGGCGGGAGAAAAAAGACGTGATCAAAGAATTGCCCGACGTGACGGTGCACACCATACCCGTCAACCTGCACCCTGACCAGCAAGCGTATCATAGCAGCTATGCCAGGCGAATGGCTTTAATCCTTGCCAAGAAATACATTTCTCCCTATGACTGGCAGGAGATTATGATGTTGCTGACCAAAATGAGGATGGTCTGTGACAGTACATTTCTCGTCGATAAAGAGACTTATGCTTCGCCCAAACTTGAGGAGCTCAAGGACATCCTGCTTGAGAAAATGGACATAAAAAACACTGAGAGTAAAATAATCATCTTTTCAGAGTGGGTAACCATGTTGCAACTCATCGGACGGATGCTGCACGAAAACGGGATTGGGTTTGCACAGCTCACCGGAAAGGTGGCTGTCAAAAACCGGGATGCGCTGGTAAGAAAATTTGAAACAGATCCGAAATGCAAGGTATTCCTGTCTTCAGAAGCAGGAGGAACGGGTCTCAACCTGCAGGTAGCCGATACCGTGATCAATTTTGAAATCCCCTGGAACCCCGCCCGAAGGAATCAGCGGATCGGTCGGATCAACCGGATCGGTCAACAAAGCAAACACCTGACCGTAATCGACCTGATCGCGCGAGACTCTATAGAAATGAGGATCGCTGCCGGCCTCAACCTCAAGCAAAATCTGTTTGACAGCGTCCTCAACGTAGACAACGACCGGGATATCGTGGACTTTTCCAAGGGGGGCCGTGCCCAATTTCTCAAGCAACTGGAAGAGGCAATCGGCGATTTTGCACTGGACCAGGCGGAAGAGGAAATGCTGAATGAACTGGTTGGGGAAACCGATAGGGACGAAAGAGATCATGACCTTGAAATAGTTGAATCAGAAGAACATTTTTCTCCGGAAGAGCAGGAGGAAGAAATCTCTGGTCCCCATGCAAACGGACTCAAAGAAACCACATCATCAGGTCAAAAACCTGTCCGCAGTACCGGGTCGTCCACTATCTCAAAACCGCAGGAAGTGCAGGAAATGGAGCAGGTGATGAACCAGGGGTTGGATTTTCTTTCCGGTTTATTTAAAATGGCCACCGGAAAAGACACCGGTCTGGAGGGAAAACGGATGGAATATGACGAAGAAACCGAGGAGGTGGTGATGCGTTTTAAAATGCCAAAACTGTAAAAGAATATTTCCTGGCGTTGGCCATTAATGATATACTCGGAGCGTTTTGGACCCGCCTGCGCCAATGCTTCAACAAGAAAATTCATGTTGATCTGTCAATAATTTCATGGACTGCCATCCATAAAGCATATTGAATAGCAGCCAATAAAACGTCTTTTTCCAGGATTGGATAAGCCAAAAGGATAATTTCTATAGATTCTCCCGTGGCCAGATATTCCAGTATGTTTTAATAGAAATACGTAAACCCCGGATGGTGGGCTTTCCATTACAAACTTCAGGGTCTGGATTAATGGAGAAGAGGTTGGCGGTTATGCCTCCAACCTCTTCTCCATTAACTCTCGCTTTTGTGCCGTCATTCCGATTGAAAGGAGGAATCTCTTTGTTTTTCGATGTAGTATAATCCGGTCAGTTTTCGCCACTGGAATGAAATGGTCAGACATTCTGAGCTTCGATCATACCGTGCTCATCAAGCGTTAAGCGAGTCCACCGTTTTTCTTCCCGGTGAACAAACCAATTAGGGCCTCTTTCACGACATGCCCTGGAGTAACGCTGAACCGTACGTATAGGAATACCCAAAGCTTTGGACAACTCCCAGCAATGGAAGTTGCATTTGCTTGTCTATAAGATTTTTACGCCACACGTCATTACGAATCTATCTCGTATTATGCAAGTTTAACTACAGGGGGTCAGGAGCTCTGTAATTGGGCGACAAAACCTTGTCTGAACCTAACGCACACCTGTATAGTGTACTTTTTCAAACGAAAAGTCTGTTACGGGGCAGCCTGGGATGCTGGAAGCTCCAGCTTTCGGCCTTGTTCCAGATAAAATAGATGTCATTAATTAAACTAAGTTCTGAGTTCTATCAATTAACCAATACAGCTCAGTCTTCTATACCTCCTTCTACTCCTCCTCTTCATATATACCCGGGACGTTTTGGTTTGTCCGGCCCATACGGGCCC
>CALEIL010000197.1 GCA_937876435.1 uncultured Bacteroidota bacterium | reverse complement strand
CGCCGGTTTGTGCGCTTCGCGCGTTTGGTTGAGATCCCGGCCTCAGAGGTAATCCGAGATCCGGAGGATCGAACCCATTTTGTAGCCTCGGGTTTCAACCCGAGGTACGGGAATCAATAATAATATGAGATCCAGCGGATCGACCCATAATAAAGGATACGGGCTCCTTCGGCGGAAGCTGGAGCTTCCACAACCCCAGGAGAAGATCAGCGCAAATCTGCGAAATCAGCGGGAGAAATACTCTTTGGAAAATAGTTCTGTGTACATCTGTACTTTCCCCTGGAGAAATCTATCGCAACATAATCTTAGAAAGTTTTCTTATTTTTGCAGTGAATTTCTATTTATACCCGGATCTGGAGAAATATATGATGAGTCAGGTCAAGACATTTGTCGCTTATTTCCTTCTACTGTGCATCACAGTTTCCATCATTCCATTGAACTTGCTGCACCATCACGAGGAGGAAAATCTCGTCTGCGATCCCACCGATCTGTCCAGAGAAAATGATCTGTGTCATCAGACGATATATCACGCGGATAGTATTCCGGATATTCAATGCGACCACCAGACCCACATTGACAAGGATCAGGAACATTGTGAATTTTGTCAACTACTGACCACCCGCCATTACAATTTTTTACCTCCGGCGATCGAGTGGATCAATCCTTCCTTTCAGTCCGGCGGGGAAGTCATTTTCCATAAGTCTTTTTTCTCCTACATTCCATCCATCGCCCTTCTCAACAGAGGGCCTCCCGCCTGATATCAGGATCAATTTAGTATTGATCTTTCTTTCTTGGTTTGTTTCATCAAGGAACCTATTGCAGGGTCGAATGATGTAATTATACCTGCATTCACATCCCAAATCCATGAAATACGGGGTGTGAAATCTCGGGAAAATCAATAGATATTTTCAACATGATGCGGTCGATGGAAGTGGAATAAGTATTGAGGACAGACACGGTACCATGTGTCGCGCTCCATCACCTGACATTTCAACTAAAAAATAACAAAGTGAAATCATATATCATTATATTAATTTTACATTGCCTGACCATACAGGCATACGCTCAAAACAGCCTCACCGGCAAAGTCATCGCCGGGGAATCAAAGGAAGCCCTGGCGGGTGCTCACATCTTCATTCCAGATCTTCATAAGGGTACCACCACGGATGTGGATGGTTTTTTTGAAATAGTCAACCTTCCTTCAAGCTCCTTTCTGGTAGAAGTGGGTTATCTGGGTTATTCCAATCAGGTTGTCCGGGTGGATATCAGTGGACGGACGGAAATAGAAGTAGAACTGATTCACGCAGCCATTGAGATGGCAGAGGTGGTCGTGACAGGGCCTTCCGCCTCTTCCGAGCGGCAATTGAATCCCATACCCACCATGGTCATTGATGATATTTCATCGAACAAACTGGCTACGAATAATATCATCGAGGCGATCGCCAAATTACCTGGCGTAGCACAGGTGTCCACTGGAGGCGCTATTTCAAAGCCCGTCATCCGGGGTCTCGGGTACAACCGGGTAATCGTACTCAATAATCACATCCGACAGGAGGGTCAGCAATGGGGTGATGAGCACGGCATCGAAATCGATGAATATTCCGTGGACCGGGTGGAGATTATCAAGGGACCCGGTAGTCTCAAATACGGATCGGATGCCATGGCGGGAGTCATCCATTTCCTGCCACCGAAACCCGTGTCTGATGGCACCATTATCGGCCATCTAATGGCTAATTATCAAACCAACAACCATCTTCAGGGGTATTCAGCTATGAATGCGGGGAACGTCAACGGCATCAACTGGCTTGCGAGAGTGAGCGCTAAAACGGCTGGTAACTATGAAAATGCATTCGACGGACCGGTGTACAATTCCGGATTCAACGAGCTCAATTTCAATAGTTCGTTGGGGATAAATAAAAAATGGGGCTTTTCGAGATTGAATTTCAGTCGTTTTGATCAGACGGTCGGTTTGGTGGAAGGGGAGCGCGATGAAATGGGACATTTTCTAGGTCAGGTGGTGACCGGTGGTCAGACGATAGAGGAACAGGCTATGACCGGAGACGATTTGAAAGGATACCGAATCGATGTTCCCAATCAGGGCATACTCCATCAGAAGGTCAGTTCCAACAGCAAGTTGTTCCTGGATCGATCTGTGCTGTCACTGAATCTGGGTTACCAACAAAACAGCCGGAATGAATATGAGGATCCGATTCACGAAGACGAGGCCGAACTGGCTTTTCAACTCAATACTTTCAACT
The DNA here is from genome assembly GCA_937876435.1 of uncultured Bacteroidota bacterium. Lineage (GTDB taxonomy): Bacteria > Bacteroidota > Bacteroidia > Chitinophagales > Saprospiraceae > Membranihabitans. The sequence continues at coordinate 2,431 of CALEIL010000197.1, read as the reverse complement.
ACGATTTGCAATACCTCTTGCCTGAATTCAATCAATGGCAGCCTTCGGTTGGAGTAAATGGCATGGTCCAAAAAAGTCTCAATGAAGGGGAGGAGTTTTTGATCCCGGAATACAATTTGTGGGACGGTGGAATTTTTGGATTTATTCAAAGATCGCAAGGTTCGTGGTACCTGAACGGAGGGATCCGGTATGATTTCCGTCATGTCGAATCCATACCCCTGTATCTCGATGCGGACGAAGAGCCCGTCGAAGAGCCAGTTCCGGGGGGCACCACGAAATTTCAGAGATTTAATGCCAATTTCTCCAACATTTCGGCCAGTATAGGAGCCAGCTACAAAATGACCGATGAATTAACCGCCAAGCTCAACCTATCGAGAGGATTCCGATCGCCCAATATGTCGGAGCTAGGGTCCAACGGTGTGCACGAAGGTACCTTCCGGTACGAAGTAGGTAATTCAGGATTGAATCCCGAGACGAGCCTCCAGTGGGATGCCGGTTTGGTATTCAACAATGAGCATTTGTCGGTTGAATTTGGACTGTTTCACAATACGGTTCACAACTATATTCATATACAGAAACTTCGTAATTCCATGGGAGGCGACAGCATCATCCAGGTCGATGATCCTTCGGTTGTTTTTCAATACGTACAGGGTGATGCGCACTTGTATGGTGGCGAGATCATCATCGATATTCATCCCCATCCGTGGGATTGGCTGCACTTCGAAAATTCATTCTCGTACGTCCGGGGAGAGTTGAGGGATCAGCCGGCAGGAGCCAGCAATCTGCCCTTTATGCCAGCTCCCAAAATTCATTCCGAGTTGCGGGCAGATTTTAAGAAAGAGGGCAGTTCCTGGCAAAATTTATATTTCCGGTTGGGGCTGGATCATACTTTCGCCCAGGAGAATGTATTCTCGGCATTTGAGACGGAGACTCCCAGTGTAGGCTATACGCTGGTACATGCCGGAGCAGGCACCGATATACACGGTAAAAATGGCGTAAAACTGTTTTCACTGTCTGTTGCAGCCAGTAATCTGCTCGATGTGGCGTACCAAAGTCACCTGAGCCGGTTAAAGTATGCACCGGAGAATCCAGCTACCGGCAGAGTGGGGGTGTACAATATGGGAAGGAATATTAGTATGCGGCTCGTTGTTCCACTGACATTCAGAAAGCAACCGGGGAGCTGAGGGATAATTCCCCCTGAAGGAGGTTGACCCGAAAACTCTTTATTTATAGAACGCAATAGTCAGGTAAAGGACGATGGCTCCGGGCGAAGGTATAACAGCCCATAGCCTACAGCCATTACAGAAGGCTGGAAGGAGCTGCTGCTACAATCAGAGTACCCGGGGATTTATTTTTCATGGTGTGCTAACCACTTCCTGAAAAACGGATCCCCGGTGCTTTTTGAAGTGTCGACCGTGGTCGGGACCTTATTCGACGGAAACGGCCAGAATATTGTGATCGGTGTGCCAAATCGCAGATTGAATCACTGCGACCAGATCGCGTACATCAAACCTTCATTCTCTGCTGAATCAAATAATGATCTACTATGGTCAATGCCGCCATAGCTTCTACGATGGGTACGGCCCTCGGAACCACGCAGGGATCGTGACGGCCACGACCTTCGATCACGACTTCCTCTCCCTGTTGGTTGATGGTGTCCTGAGGTCGAATGACGGTGGCAACTGGCTTGAAAGCTGCCCGGAAATAGATGGGCATTCCATTGGAGATACCCCCCTGTATGCCTCCGGAATTGTTGGTTTCGGTGCGGATCTGTCCGTCCGGAGTAGTGTAAAATTTGTCGTTGTGGTCGGAACCATTCATACGGACCCCGTCAAACCCGCTTCCGATTTCAAAACCCTTGCAGGCGTTGATGCTCATGACCGCTTTGGCCAGTTCGGCATGAAGTTTATCAAATACGGGTTCTCCCAGACCCACCGGTACGTTTTCTATTACGCAGGTCACTACGCCCCCAATGGTGTCACCAGCCTTGCGGGTTTCCATGATCAAATCTTCCATTTCGGCGGCTTTGATCGGATCGGGACACCGGACGATGTTGGTCTCGGTCAGGCTGAGGTCATGGTTTTGGGGATTGTCATCGATGCGGATGGATCCCACCTGACTCACATAAGCCTGGATAGATACACCGATGCGGTGAAGAACGGCCTTGGCTATACTTCCTGCCGCGACCCGCATAGCCGTTTCCCTTGCTGAAGAACGTCCTCCTCCGCGATAATCCCGGTGCCCGTACTTGGCCTGATAGGTATAGTCGGCGTGGCCGGGACGAAACTTGTCGGCGATATCCCCGTAGTCCTTTGAGCGATGATCCTGGTTATGGATCACCAGGCTGATGGGGGTGCCGGTGGTTTGCCCTTCGAAGACGCCGGACTGAATCTCGACCTCATCGGGTTCGCGGCGCTGGGTGGTGTAGCGG
>CALEIL010000196.1 GCA_937876435.1 uncultured Bacteroidota bacterium | reverse complement strand
GCTGGCGGGCATTGGAAAGATAGTCTGGAACAAATGCGTAGGAGGAATCTGATCACCAAAAATGAGTAGTGTAGAACACGAAAGAGACAAAGGCACATAGGGTATATCAAGTATCATTTGAGCCAGGTATAAACCACCGCCTTTACAAACGGATGGGCCGATACAGGCCTGTCCCAAACAATCCTTCCCGTAATTGGGAAGGATGCAAACACGTCCCCAATACAATGGGGACACAAACTTCATCCGGCGATGGTCCGGATGATAATAAGCCACGAAGAGTCAAAGACACAAAGGGTTTAGCAAAACGGCCCGATCATTCCATAATCATTATTTTCTTCACACCCAGAAGATGGTCATGCATTCTCAGCTGTACGTAATACAATCCAGAAGATAATTCACCTACCCCGATGGATTGACCGGATTGAAAAATCCCCTGTTTTACCAGTCGTCCCCGAGGGTCGAACACCCGGAAATCCAACTGGTTATCGGTATTGACCCGGATATGGACATACCCCCTGGTCGGATTGGGATAGATTGACCACTCTACCGGTTCGGTTCTTTGTGAATCGCCACCGTCCTGGACCGCCGGAGGGAAGAAACCGGCAGTATCAGTCAAAATTATATTGGCGGATTGATTTTTTAAGGTGTCTATGGAACCTTCAATTATACTCTCAATGGTGTCAAACAATACGTTATGTATGGTATCGTGCATCACAGAAATTGTATCCATGCATATACTATGGACGATCCAGCCCAGGTCGATCACCTCTCCAGGGGAAACATCCAGCGTATCCGACCATAGATGTTGGTCAAAATTCAATGTGTCAACCAGACAAATCGATGTGTCAATCTTCACCTGGTACCGTCCTGGAGGTACCATTTCAAAGTAGTAATTCCCCTGTGCACCCTGCCAGTCCCCCGTCGTCCAGGTGTCTACCCATATCAAACCGTCGGACTCCTCACCGATCCGATACAAACTCACCGGCAAACCATTCGAGCCCGCTTCTCCCGCAAATTGCGCCCGAAGAATCTGATTTTCCTCCACTATCCGGCCCGTTACCATACCATAATCGTTTCGATTACCCGAATCCAACCAGATCATTTGGTCCCGAAAGCTTTGGTGACCCGCCCGATCACGCGCCATCCATCGTCGGGTAAATCCCAGTGTATCCGTCCCGGACCGGTCCCGAACTGGAAACGTAATCACCGTATCCCATACTACATATTGGCAGATGTCTATGATCCGGACATCCGGATCTATCTCCGGAACATCCGCGACCGTAGCTACGGTGATGTCCGGTGGAAAAGAATGAAAGCCCGGGGGATTCAAATCGTATAGTGCCAGGTAAAATGTGAATGTCCGGGTATGGAAACACCCATCCTTGAATCGATACTCGTATCGCCACAATTCATACATCGACCAGGGCGGATTGTCAGGTAATTCCATTCGTTGCTTGACGGCAGCGATGGTACCATGATTCCGAATTTCCTGATGATTTATCAAATCCGTGATTTCAGAAGGCCAGGGAAGACAGTCCACAAGATGCACCGTGTCGCCATGCGTTACGCCGCGTATGTTGGAAAAGTCGGGTTCGTAAAACTTTACAGTGACCTCCGCGACTTCACTTTCTACATTGCCACTCTGGTCCTGGACGAATAAGGTTACCAGATGCGAACCTGTATCCCCACAATCGTAAGATATCAGCCCCTCCAGCCAACGATTCACGATGTTACAATTGTCCCAACTTCCGGCGTCAATATCTGAAACACGCACCGAGGCTTGACTGTACTTATCCAGCACCACCGTAACATCCCGTACTTTAACAACAGGTTTGATGCGATCTATCACCGTGACAACCGCGGTTGCAGATGCTGTGTTTTGATAGGTGTCCTTTACCGTCAGAATCACCGTATTGGTCCCAAGATTCGCGCAGGTAAATTCGTATACATCCAGGTACATGGTATCAATGCCACAAGCATCCCAGGACCCATAGTCTATATCAGAAGTGACGATAGAAACATTACCGGAGCTATTTAAATATATTTCAATGTCCTGTGTTATAACTGTAGGTGGAATATTATCCAGCACAGAAACGGTGGCAGTATTTGAATTGGTATTCCCGTTTATATCCACCACAGTCAAAGTAACGACCACTTCCTCGCCTACATGATCACAGCTGAAATCATACCTGTCCAGGTACATGGTGTCGATTCCACAAGCATCCCAGGACCCGTTGTTAATATCAGCAGGGACGATAGAAGCATATCCTGAACTATTTAAGGATACTTCGATATCCCGGGTACTGACGGTGGGTACTATACGATCTACCACGGTTATGATAGCATTACATGAATTGGAATTTCCATTTATATCCACTACGGTCAACGTGACTTCCACTTTCTCTCCTACATCTTCACAGGTGAAATCGTATTTGTTCAGGTATATGGTATCTATTCCGCAATTGTCTGTTGACCCGACATCTACATCCTGTGGAAGGATTGAGACTTGTCCATTCATATTAAGTTCAACCGTAATATCATTGCACTGTACCACTGGTGGAGTGATATCTATCACATACACAGTTGCCGTACACTGGTCCATTGCACCCAAATTATCCGTGACAGTCACAACCACCTTTTGTTCCCCAACATCTGCGCAAGTATATTCGTATTTACTCAATTCTACGTTGGTTAAGGAACCATCTGGGTCGAAGCTGGAATTTACCCAAAAGTACGGTAAAATAGCTTCTCCGTACGAATCCAGAAAAAGATCTGCATTTTTGCATGACGCAAGGGGTTTTTTATTGAGCGTATACTTAAACGTAATTGAACCATCCTGAAGGTCACTTGAAGGATTGGGTACAGTAATATTTGAAGAAATGGCAAATGGCGCCACGTAACTTCCACCGCCGCCGCCACCACCCGTGGAACCAGCACCTCCTCCCGAATAGCCGCCACCACCGCCACCTGCTGTAAAACCCGCACCGCCGCCACCTACGCCAGATCCACCAGATCCCCACGAACCCGTGCATCCGGTGGAGCTACCCCCCAAACCGCCGGTTACGCCGCCCGCACCACCGCCGCCGCAACTCGTTATTCCACCTCCTGGTGTATTTAAGCCTCCACCGCCCCCGGCTACTAAACCAGAACCTCCACCTCCCTGACCATTGGTGCCACCATTTGCTCCGGTGCCACGACCTTTGCTTCCATTTGTACCCACCTCTCCAGACAAACCAGCACTGTAATGCTGTTCACCCGCACTCGTCCCCATATATGCTCCACCACCTCCACCTGCAACTGCCAGTAGCGTGAAATTATTGGACCCGGGGGGTGCATACCATACCCCGGAACCTCCTCCTCCACCAGCTCCGACAAATCCGATCGACAGCACACTTTCTGAGTATGTACTGGTCCCTTTTATACCCACCATATATCGAAGTGTGGATCCAACAGGGATTTGACCGGGTCCATTTCCTACCTCAAATCTAGCCATCACCTTAGCTCCCTGACCGCCATTCGACGTATATTCATCTATGGTAGCTGATCCACCGTCACCGCCATCCAAGGTGAAGGTGATGTGCGTAATGACAGGATCATTCACAGGAATCGTATAATCCACATGATGTCCTCTTATTGGAGAAAACACATATACATCTATATTATCCAGTGCGTTTTGAGCTTTGGATTCTGCTAACTCCATTAAAAGGAAGCCAGGCAATACAATAAGTAATCTTATGAAAACTAAGTGTAAGTGTTGCTTCATTGCTTTTGAGGTCTACAAATTTAATCGGTCTAAGGGAAAGGCCTGAAATTTTTTTTTATGTCATCAATCTTAACTTTTCCTTTTAAATCCAAAGCAAAATAGTGATAATCGGAAATATTTGGGAAAAATTATAAAATATTTTAGTGTTTTTAAGCAGTCCAACCTGCCTTAAGATTTGGGTTAAAGTAATAGATCTGAAAAGGCTTTATATCTTAATCTGTGAGCATTAGAATCAAAGTTAAGTGGTGGAGGCCATCCACAAAAACATGGAAAAAAGGGCCACGAAGGCACAAAGGCACGAAGGAAATGAGGTAGAAGAGTGGTTTGCCGCAATGGTGAACAGAATTGGCATTCAATCAAATCAGGTAGAATATCTTTTTCAATCCGTTTACAAGATATATAGATTACCTTACACCTGTCCATAATAAATTTTATCAGAGACATGAAACATTGTATATCAATTATGGGCGTGTCTATATTGTCCTAATATGAAATCTACCCTCTAAATTGGCTTGTCATGATTTTTGTTCAAAAATCTCGCCAAGCCGACCCCAGAATCCTATAAATCACAGGGTTGAAAGCCGGTACTATAACTTCATCGCCCTTTCAGGGTTTTTTGTAAAGTTGTTTTGGAAGCTACTGATATTACGTCATCGTTGGAAAATGATGCACAGACAATGAGGATATTGACATCTACTTAGAAAAGGGAGAGGATATGCTTTTGTGACCCTATAAAATAGAATAGTATTTGGCTATATTTACCTTCAGATCAACTTCACTGATGCACAGAAAATGAAATTGCGCTTTATAAAAATCTGTTATTATCTGATACTACTTACCTTAATCTTTAGTTGTATGGACACTGAAATGGCACCCTCTTCTCAAAACCAGAGAAACCCTATAGGATGGAAATCGGAAGTTAAAGAAAGATTGGAGGTCTATGGCCACAGAAATTGGGTAGTTATAGCTGATGCGGCCTATCCATTGCAAAGTAATCCGGCTATTGAAACCATAGTTATACACACTGACCAACTGGAAGCTGTAAAGTACGTGGCTGATCTTATCGACCAGGCGGAGCATATTGATGCCAATATTTTTATTGACAAGGAAATGTCGTTTGTTCCGGAAAACAAAGCGAAAGGGATTGATAGTTATCGAGAAAATCTTAAAAAAGCGCTGAAAGGAAGATTGGTGAAACCAATGCTTCATGAAGAGATTATCAACACCCTGGACGAATCGGCTAACTTATTTAATGTGCTAATTCTAAAGACCAATATGATGATTCCATATACATCGGTGTTTTTTCAGCTGGAATGTGGGTATTGGGATTCACAATCAGAACAGGAGCTTAGAGAGGCACTAGATCATATTCCTGATTAAAATAATAATGTTGACGCACCTACAATTATTACAAACATTATTGGGAATCCCATTTTTGGCTTCATGCTATTCGGATCATCATAAAATAGATTCAGAACGCATCCAAATTTATGGGATATACCCCCACCTGGCTTATTGCAATAATGAAGGGGCGCATGGAAAGGGATTGTATTCAGGACAAGGTGTAATGGTCTATTCCAATAATGGAGAAACCGGCTAACAGTCATTAAAAGACTTTGTTATAGAGTCGGGTGCAGTGTATCAATAGGATGGGGAAGAGTGGAAATTAATACGCCGCATCCAGTCAAAATTATATTAGGTCTTTTTCGATCCCAAATACACATCCAAATTTCATCATAAATAATTATTAATGGCTATATTAGGCTCACGTGTGATGTTGATTTACCTGAACGTTATAATTTCATATCATAAAAATGAGGTTCCTTTATATTCTTTTTGTCCTAAACATGAGCCTATCCTTGGGGTATAGCCAGTCGATCGATCTCATCGTCAACGGGACTTCAAATTATCAAATTGTACTGCCCGAAATCCCGGATGTGGTTGAGGTTCAGGCAGCAAAGGTGTTGCAAGACTATATTCACCGAATCGGTGGGGTCTCCCTTCCTTTGGCTGATCATTCCAACTATAACGGGCAATATGGAATATGGGTGGGAAAAGCAAGCAGGTTTCAGCATGGGAATTTTACCGAGTTGAACCTGACCAGAGATGGGTATATAATCCGGACGATAGAAGATGAGCTGATCATAGGCGGTGGAGAAGGTAAAGGTGTTCTCTATGCGGCGTATACCTTTCTGGATAAATATCTGGGATGCAGGAAGTTTTCGGCGGAGGTGACCTATGTACCCCGGAATCCCACCATTACCCTGGAAGAAATCCACGATATAGAAAATCCAGCATTCGCATTTCGAGAAACGTATTACAATGAGGTGTGGGATACAGAATATATGGATTGGCACAAGTTGAATTCGGTTTCGGACCGATTGGGCGTTCAATCCGAATGGGGGATGTTCGTACACACCTTTGGAACTTTGTTGAATCCTGAGGTATATGGCCAGGATCATCCCGAATATTTTAGTTACTACGATGGTCAGCGACATGCCGGTGTGATGCCGTCCTGGGATGGAAAACATTCCCAGCCAGAGGCTCAGCTTTGTTTGAGCAATCCAGAAGTATTGGAAATCATCTGTGAGAATTTGAAAAAGGAAATGGTGAAAAAACCTGACGCGCTGTACTGGTCCGTTAGCCAAAATGATAACGTCAATTATTGTCGTTGCGATGAATGTGCAGCGTTGGATGCCAAATATGCGGCCTTTCAACCTGAAGAAAAAATGCTTTCCACGCATAGTGGTGGATCATACTCGGCACTGGGGATGGGATCGTTGTTGACCTTTATCAACAAAGTCGCAGATCGTTTTCCGGACAAGATCATTTCTACGTTAGCTTACCAATATACACGAGTTCCTCCCAAAGGGATCGTCCCCCGAAAGAATGTGAATATCATGTTGTGTAGTATTGAAAGCACCAGAAATGATCCTATTGTTGTCGGAGATCCGGATTTCCGGGATGATCTGATCGGATGGGGCAAGCTGACCAATAATATTTTCGTGTGGGATTACGTCATTCGATTTTCAAATTTGCTGGCGCCATTCCCCAACCTGTATACCCTGCAATCGAATCTCCAATTTTTTCATGAAAATGGAGTATCCATGGTTTTTGAACAAGGGAATCGGGACGTTGGTGGGGAGTTTGCAGAACTGAGGGCCTATTTGATTTCCAGAATGTTGTGGGATCCCCATGTGGATTTTGAAAAAGAGTTAAACGAATTTTTAGTGGGTTTTTATGGGGATGCTGCCGATGATATAAGAGCGTATATCGATCTCCTTCACCAAAACAATCAGTCTGGGGATACGATGAAAATGTCGATTTTTGGTTCACCGATTGATGACCAGGAAACCTTTCTGTCCGATGAACTCATCCACCAATATCATTCTATTTTTGAACGTGCAATCCGCAAAGTGCAAGACTCACCTAAAGTGCTGGAACGCGTTTTGGATGCGCGTTTGCCTGTCCTGTATGCTGAATTGGAAATTGCCCGAAGCGAAGGTTTCGGTCCGCGGGGCTTATTTGAAAAAGCTTCCTCGGGTGGGGTTCAGACAAAGCAGGACCTACAATTTACGCTATATGATTTTTACCACCAGTGCCTGAAGCGAAAGGTTTCCCGGGTGACCGAATGGCACACCACGCCCAGGGAGTATACTGAGCGTTATCTAGAATTTATTCGTGAGGGATACAACCCATAACTTTCGGGGTTCATTACCGATTCGATGAATGAAATTAACCGTTAACTTATTTGACCTTATGAAACAACAATTATTCCGACCCTTTTTAAGTGCTGTGCTTGTGTACCTGGTTTGTGCAACGAGTATATCTGTTGCACATTCTCAAAATATTGAGATAAAAACTGCAAAATTTGAATTTCCAAATCCTGCATTTCCGTACTACCATTTCGTCATCGAAGCTAATCTATCGGATTCTACCTTTGTCGATGCAACAGTTCGGGTGAATGATCGTGAGCTGCGGTTCACAGAATTGTGGTCGAAATCTGAATATGACCAAATGGACTTGAACCACCCCGCCATTGCGCATCGACCGCCGTCGGCGTACGCCCTGTCCGAGAACAATCAAAAGTACAAGGATGTCGTACTTGTGGGCTGGTACAGGTGGGAACCTGGAGCGGAGTATACCCTGGAAGTAGAAGCCCGACTCAAAAACACTGAAGACAAGAGCGATGAGGATCGCATAGTCAAGGTTACAAAATCTGTTCGGGCACCCGTCAATACAGAGACGTACAACCAGGATTGGAAAAACTATAAGTCTGTTGTGGTCAGTGAAACCGCCGGTGTGGATCGCCTGACAGAGCCGGTAGAAGTCCTGTTGCCTTTCTATCTGGACGAGTCCGAGAATATTCGCAATGATATCCGGGTAGTGGCTTACGATCAAGACAGCAAAAGCCTCCATGAAATCCCGGGTCAGATATTCGATGTGATGACGTATTCCGAAGAAGACGATCCGGAAAGTCACTCGGCGGAGGGATCGGATGAGAAAGTCCCATATTGGCATCCGACCCGTACGGCTCGGCTTACTTTTCTGGCAGACGTTCCGGCAAACACCAGTCAGATCTATTTGGTGTATTACAACAATCCTGAAGCCCGTAAAATGGAATACCAAACCGACCTGAAGGTGGCGGGGAATGACAGCGTGGGTACTACCATCTCCAATGAATATTTTACGGCGATATTGGATCCCAATTCCGGAGCCCTGCAGCAGGTCGCATTAAATTCCCGCCCTGATGCCCCGCTATACCATGGCCAGGAAACCAACGGTGCCATCCAATGGAATCCGGATATCTATTCTCCTCCCACCCCCTGGGATCATACCTCAGACTGGACCTCCCCGTATCAAAAATCCTTCTCAGGTCCGATAAATTTTGAACTGAACACCTGGGGGACCCTGAACGAATACTGGGGTGTGGAAGCATCGAATACGTATAAATTTTATTCTTCCAACCCGTACCTTGTTTTTTCCTCCAGCATGCGGATGAAAGAAACCATTCAAACGCTGGCTCTGAGGAACGGAGAATTCGTTTTTGCTCGAGAATTGCTGGATCGGGTTTCCTGGTATGATGATTTTAGAGATACCGTGATGACCTATGATCTTCACGCTTTGCCTACGCTCACTGAACTGAGAATGGCCGATGATCTGCCCTGGATTACTTTTTACAGTAGTAAAACCGGATTGGCTTTCGCGGGTATCCAATTGGGCTATATGAACAGCGGAATCGACAATGTTCCACGATTGCTCAACCCTTCATTTTATGTGACCATCGGTCCATGGGTGTATTGGGCACGCGCATTATCCGTCAGTTATGTTTCAGCGAATCATCAACAAGTCATCCCGGCGATGGCTGGAAATACCTTTTCTGAAAAATGGGCTTTCATGATGTATGATACAAGGGAAAGTGAAAATTCTGCGCCGTATTCATTAGTGCAGAAGTGGCAGAAAAAACTCACCAATCCACTTAAAATACGACTTTTTGAAGAAGTGGATGACCGGGTATCTCACAGTATCGATGAGATCATGAGCGGAGGGAAGAGTCCCTGGGAAAAGTAATTTTCTGGTGTTGATAATTATACTTTAATAGGATGCTAAACAAATAAATATGAAATATTTGACACTATTCCTGAGCCTTTCTATCCTGGTCCAAGTGCAAATCGGGCAGGGTCAAACTCCGCTTAAAGAACTATTACAGATTCCAGAAATGGAGCAGAGTGAAATTATCCAAAACCACATTTCGTTTCACGGCTATACCAATTACTGGCATGATCTAAACCATCAATGGTACAGGTATGGCAACTTATTCAAGATGCAAGTCCCTTCCGTTCACAAGACCATATTACAGAGTAAAATCGATGGGGCAGAAGATCTTGGAATCCCAGGACTACTCCTTCAGGAGGAATTTGTCACTCGTCTTCTCGCTACAGAATATCAGGTTCTGGAACACCCTTCTCATGAAGACTTGCTTGAGGGGCTGGAAAAAGGTAATATTTTGGTGACTGTTCAAGCATCATCGGCGTTGGGGCAGGAATTGGTGCCATTTGCCGAAACGATTTTTGGATGGGCGCAAAATCTCAATAGTCATCAGTTCAATGCAAAAGATTTTGTACCGATTCACGCGTTCCGACTATCGGGAGGAGAGCACGATGCATTCGTGATTTTATCCGACAATCAGGATGAGATAAAAACTTTTCAAAACCTCCTCCTTTCTGTTCAGGATAATTTATCCAGGTATACGATGCGAAAAGGGTATTTCGGGGCTGGTTCATTGCTGAAAAGTGTAACCATCCAACCAGGTCATCCCTTAGATATCATCGGGAGGGGGTTGAATGAAGGGAATTCCTGGTTTGTATTCGATGGATATATGGATTTTTTAGCTCAAGAAGAACTTGCGAATTGGGCGCAGGAGGTGGATCTGCCGATTTATGTCGATGTAGGGTTTAATCCTATATACGGCTGTGATGATTATGAGGGGTTGCAAGTTCAGGATCTGAAAACCAGGGACGCCTGGATTGACTACGCAAAAAGCAAGAATGGTTTTATCTTTCATCCGGTATATGACCCCGAATCCGAGAATTATGAGTACGACGGATATATAAGCCATCCAGGGAATAAAGAGCAAATCGACAACGAAAATGTGCCTTTTATTCACAAGACCGGATATTTAAGCGATGGTCTCACGTCTTCCATGATATTGTTTACAGAAAATGATGGCCCGATCCACAAAGATATGGTATGGGATGCCATCATGAACCGAAAAGCGGTGGCTATTTCTGAAGGAGCCCGGCTAATGGGGCCGAAAGAATTTAGAGATGTTTTGAACCTGTTGTACCTGGATAGAGAATACCTCGAAAATTATTTTCATGATCAGCTCGACATGGAAGCAAGCGTGGAAGACTATCATTTGCAAGTTCGGTTGGTGAACTATTCCGCGGTGCCGATTTCCGGTCATTTGGCTCTGGAGATGAACGATGACATTCAGTCCGAAAAATTACCCGATCAAATTTTGCTCGAACCGGGTCAGGAGAGATTGATCCTGGTTCCCCTCCATCCGACCTCGGACGCCATGGGACGGACGAATCCTGTCTCTGTCATTTTTTCTACAGGGGCGATGGAGAAAAGGACGCTCACCAAACTGGATCTACCGCCCGTGCTTTCAGTACATAAATTACTTTATGCCGGGGAATCTTTAATTGAATATCCGGTCACACTTCACAATTACGGTCAGGACAAAGAAATCAAAGTAGAAGTAGAAGTATACCGTATGGAGTCGCAGGACGAACCGGTGTTTTACTTAACTCAAACATTTCAGGTAGAACCCAGAACGTTCCATGAAGAAACATTCCAACTCAATATTCCCCCGGGACAATACATTGTAAAAACGGCAGCGATGGGCACAGAAGTACAAAGCCAGTTGGGTGTGGAGAAGGCCGAATCCCAAGCTTATTTGTACGAAGTAGATCTGGATTCAGATGGAGTTCCCGAATACAGAATGGAAAATGACTCGGTATCGATCACGCTACTCAGGACCGGCGCCCGGATTATTGAATACAACATAAAAAGCCGGGAAAATAGCAACGTATTGTTCAAATCCTGGCCGGAGAAAACCTACAATCACAAAGCACCCTACCGTATGCTGGGCTATTATCCGTATGGCGGATTTGAAGATTTTCTGGGTCAGGGGAGCATGGAAACCCACAAAGTTTATGATGCTCGAATCATCAAGGATTCCGGAGATTATGTCCAGGTTCTCATGGAAGCTGATTTTTATGGCAATCGATTGGAGAAGATATTTACCCTGTATGGTGGTTCACCATTAGTAGAGGTGAGATACAAATTGACCTTCCACAATGAGGAAGCCAATGTTATAGGTCCGCAACCGATCCTGGAATTGGGGGAAAGCCATGGAACCGAGGATGTGTTTATCGTTCCTGTGGCAGAGGGTTTGAAAGAATATCGAATGAGACCAGAGGACTATTATGGACAGGCCATTCATATCACCGAAGGTTGGAACGCCGGGTACGATACGGAAGAAGATATTTCATTTATAGGAGCTTTCCCGGTGGATCAACCCATTTTCCTACATATGTGGATGAACCACCCCAAAAATCGGGAAGCACCGCATTACTATGTCGAATTTCAACCCTGGACCCCAATCGTGCAAAAGACCAATATGTACTTTACGTACTACTTATGGGGTGCTGGAGAAAATTGGAAAGACAGCCTGGAACAAATGCGTAGGAGGAATTTGATCACTAAATTTGAATAGTTCTCTGATTATTTTGAATGAAACTTTGTGTTCAGGAATTGCCGGAGGGAGTTGATTACCTAAATGAATGATTATAGCGAAATAAATTATGGAAGTCACAGCCTCAGAAGGCAGGTCTCGAATCCCCTTAGCTTTTTGCCTGCTATTACGGGATTAATTTCTGGAGTGTGATCAAAAGTATGTTGCGGTCCTTCAAACACCCCCATTATACGTCCCTAGGGGTGTTTTTTTACTAAATTTTCTATGTATTCGTACAGTTTTGTTCCGAGGTAATAGGGTAAATGCATAAGGATAAATTCTTTCCCATTTGGCGTTTTGATCTTTTGAATCACCCCCACAAATACGAACCGCGTACGGATGACCTGCCGAACCGGCCGCAACCACATGCAATTCGGACATTTCTTCGTAAAAATATCGGAGTAGTTTTAATGCTTTTGGGGATTCTTGTATTTCATCAATAAATAGTAATACCGGAGAATTGCTTCGTATCTTGATGTTCTCGGATAACAGAATTCAATCGATGGTCTCCTTGACGTTATCTGTCACTTCAAAATAACCATGGTGTTTTTCCTTCTCCAGGTTTAAAAAGATGGTAGACTCATACGTTTTAGAAAAAGATCTTATCAATGTAGTTTTTCCAACTTGTCTGGCACAGGGGAGAGGGCGGATGGCCGAGCCTTCCATTATATTAATGTATTAAAACAGAACAAGAATCATTCTTGCGCATCATCAGTTTCTACGGAAGTCTGAAAATTCCATAAAGCCAACGTCAGGATAGAAACAATAACACCAAAATTCCAATCAACTTATCATAGTTTTTGTCCATATATTCCCGGATGGTTTTCAGAGCCAGAATCATATGATTTTTCACGGTGCTTCTTGAAATATTCAACTGCTCGGAAATTTCACTATACGATAACCCTTCCCTTCTGTTGAGAAAAAAAATGGTGCGCTGCTGATCAGTCAGTTGTCCTTCCAGTTGGCCAAATATGACTTCCCTGTCCAAATCGATGCAGGGTTCAGAATGGTGCTCGGGATTTCCTTTGATGTCATTCCAGTATTGTTCTTTGAGAATTTGAGAGGTTGCGGCTCTTTTCCAGTAATTGATGATATGATTTTTGGCGGTCGTGAAAACATAGCTTTTGAGGTTGTGGATTTCAGCGGATTTTTGATATTGTCGGGTGAGTTTTAGCAGAACATCATGGGTCATATCCTCTGCAACTTCAGGGTTCTTCACGTTGCTGAGCATAAATCTATAGAGTTCATTACGGTACTCCTTTATAAATCTTTCTAAATATTGTTGTTTCATCCGGTAAGGTCCAAAATGAGAAGGAGAAGTGGTGTCCACATTTCTGCAACAAATATATATCGTAGTTTACGTATAATATATATTTTAAAATAAAAACAATGAAATTACAGAAAATCAGATCGGTTCCCCTACAGAGAAGGGATTAAAATTTATTTTAAAAAAAATGCTATTCCAACTGGACCTACCCCCAGGCCATTTTTGTCTTATAGGGTAATAAACCGAATCAAACAGGAATAAGTGGACATTAAAAACAGAATACTGACCTTGTATCAGAAGTTGAAAGACGAATCTATCACAAGATCTGAATATGAGGAATTCCTTTCATACAGTCAGGATGACGGTCTGAGAAATATCCTGGACGGGATCCTGGACGAAGAACTTAAGGATAAATTTTCGGAAAAAAGCCCGGATCGTACGCGGGTTCCAAAGAAAAGGCCACTGCGACGTCTTGCGGTAATAGGGAGCATAGCTGCTTCCTTTCTGGCCCTTATCGTGGCGGGGATAATCATTTTGAAGCCTTCCGATATGCCCGATATCCAATACACAACCAGCAATGGGGAAACCCTGGAAGTACTGTTGCCGGATAGCAGCGTGATAAAGCTCAATGCCAATTCCAGTTTGGTATGGATCGCCTCAGGGGATGAATCACTGAGAGAAGTCAGGCTTTCCGGAGAAGCTTTTTTTGATGTGTATTCGATGCCGGAGAAGCCGTTTCGGGTGTATTCCAACGAAATGGTGATCGAAGTGCTCGGGACTTCGTTTAATCTGAACAACCGGGAAAACAAAGACGAGGTTTTTCTGGAGGAAGGAGCCATCCGGATCAACAATCCAAAGAATATGGAAGATACGCTTCTTCTGATAGCGGGAGAGGCGGCATTTTTCAATGCTGAGTCGCATAAGGTAGTAAAAACCTCGGATAGCCGGTTTGAAGACCAGGCCAAATGGAAAGATGGAATATTGAAGTTCAGAAACCTGGCGGTCCGGGAGATACTCAAAGAGGTGGAGTATATATACGGGGTGGAACTCCAATTGAACGATGAAGAAATGATAGGAAATCCCATGGATTTTGCTTTACCGTATTCCAACTGGGAAGTAGTCAGTCAGGCACTCGCGCTGGCTCTTGGAACTGAATTGATAGAATATGAAGATCATTATGAATTTGTCAGAAAATAAAGATTGATTTATTGTAAAAACTTAAACTAATTAATATGGATATTACTATTAATCCTCTGAAACGAAGTTTCAGGTGGCTGGGCATGGTTTGCCTGATACTGATCGTGTCAGGTCCTGTTTCACTCACCGCGTCTCCCAATATACAGAGTCAGGACATTTCCTTGTTTGAGGCTATTGAACTGCTGAGTGAGAAATATCACGTATATTTTACGTACGACCGTACTATAGTGTCCGATGTAATAGTCAGTTACGACAAGGATAACCACAGTACCGTGAATGATGAATTGCAGGATTTACTGAAAGAAACGGATTTGAATTTTCAGATTTTCGAAACCCAATTTGTCATCTTGTACAAAAAAGATGAACAGGGATTGAAATCGCTCCGTCAAATGAAAAATATGATGGAAGGCATCCTCCAGGAAGAAGATAGCAAAAAGAAGGAACGGAAAGATATTGTCCGGGATACGAGGAGAACAGTTCCAATATTATCCCGGTCATTGGATAAATCTTTGGCTGAAAGACGAGTGGTGATGAATGTAAGCGGAACGGTCACCGATGCACAGGGCGTCCCGCTGATCGGGGTGAACATATTGGTCAAAGGAACCGGTAAAGGAACCACGACGGATTTGGACGGACAATTTTTACTAAACGATATCAGCGAGCAGGCGGTGTTGGTCCTTTCCTATATCGGATATCAAAGCACGGAAATTCCGGTGAACGGACAAACCATCCTGACCATTATCATGCAAGACGATATACAAACCCTGGATGAGGTCGTGGTTGTGGGATATGGAACCCAAAAGAAAGTCAATTTGACCGGATCATTGACAACGATAAATGAAAAGGATATCGATAAAATCAAAGTCTCTCAACCCTCTCAGTTGCTGGCTGGATTATCCAGTGGACTAACGGTGACTCAATCTTCCGGACAGCCCGGAAAAGACGGGGCATCACTGAGGATTCGGGGCTTGGGGACTTTCAGTTCCGCAGGGACATCACCCCTGGTTCTGATTGATGGGATTTCTTCCGATTTGAACAATATCAATGCCAACGACATAGAAAGCATATCCATATTGAAAGATGCAGCATCCGCTGCGATATATGGAACTCGGGCGGCAAACGGGGTCATACTGATCGAAACCAAAAAAGGGAAAGAAGGAACCTCTTCTATTACTTATCGGGCCAACGCCGGGTTTCAAAGACCTTCTGAAATTCCTAAAATTGTCGATTCATGGGTGTATGCAGAAATGATCAATGAAGCTCTGCAGAATGTAGGGAGTAACCGACAATATACCGACGAAGAAATTGCCAGATTTAAATCCGGTGAAGATCAGGACAACTATCCGAATAAGAGGCACTACGATGATCTTATCACGTCAGGTAGTGGGTTTCAAACCGAGCATTATTTGAATTTCAGCGGCGGAAATAACCAAAACTCGTATCTGTTTTCGGTTGGGTATCTGGATCAGAATGGATTCATCTCAGAAACAAATCACAACCATTATAATATACTGTTCAATGCCAGCAGTAAAATCGCGGATAACTTCAAGTTGAATGTAAAATTTCAAGGCAGAAAAGGATCTACCAGCGAGCCAACAAATATCAGAAGGGGCGATGGTGCTGATGCATTATTGAATTATGCTTTGAAAATTCCAAATACAATTGCCGGAAAAAAATCTGACGGTTATTATGGACAGCAAACAGGATTTACCGTAGAAGGCTGGCTGGATAGCGAAGCTTTTATAGAGAATACAAGCAGCCGGATGAATACAAGCGCTGGATTTGAGTGGGACATACTTTCCGGTCTCAGGTTGACCGGATTGGCTGGATACAATTATGACAATATTAAAGATAGAAGATTTTGGCCCGTATTGGTAGTGGATCCTTCTTATACGGAGAGTCCGTCAGAATTGACAGAAACCAGAACTGAGAATTCTTTGATGACACTCCAGTCTTTTCTCAATTATGAAAAAGCGATCAATAATCATAACTTAAATTTTCTTCTGGGATTTTCACAGGAAAGCAATGTCAATAGTTGGCTGCAATCCTCACGGGACAATTTCCCCAGTAATACGCTTCATGTGATAAGTGCGGGAGCCCCGGCCAACCAATTGAACAGCGGTTCCGGATCCGAATGGGCCTTGCAATCCGTATTTAGCCGGATAAACTACATAGCAGACAACAAATATTTGTTCGAAATCAATGCCCGATACGACGGCTCCTCCCGCTTCCCTAAAGCAAATCGCTGGAGTTTGTTTCCTTCCGTTTCGGCTGGATGGATAGTCTCAGAAGAGGCTTTCTTTAACTCCCGGATTATCAATCATATAAAATTGAGGGGTTCCTGGGGGCAATTGGGAAATCAAAATATAGGAAACTATCCGTACCAGCAGATTTTGAGTCTGGGGGTTAATGCCCCGTTTGGACGCCAGCCGGAAATGCATTCGGGAGCAGCGGCTACCATTGTACCCAGTACCGATATTACCTGGGAATCTACCCGAATTGTTAATTTCGGTCTGGATTTGGGACTATATGAAGGGAAATTGAATGGTTCGATCGATGTCTATGATAAATTAACATCGGATATCTTGTATAATATTACTGCTTCGGATGTTTTGGGATTGACACCTTCTGTTCAAAACGCAGGGATAGTTTCCAATAAGGGAATAGATTTCAACCTTCAACATAGAAACTATATTGGTGATTTTTCATATGAAATTTCAGGTAATATTTCATACGTAAAAAATGAAATCAAAGAACTGGCCACGGTTATACAGGACGTCGCTGCAGGCTTATTTGTCGGGCATTCATTACAATCCATTTATGGTTATGTAGCAGATGGACTGTTTATCGATCAACAGGACGTGGAAAACTACGCAAGTCAACCCAGAACTGCCATGCCTGGTGATATCAAATTGATAGACATCAGTGGTCCGGATGGAGTTCCGGATGGCATCGTGAACCCGGAATATGACAGGATGATTATAGGTAACAGATTCCCTAAGTATTCTTACGGACTGTCGATTGCGCCCAGGTACAAAAACTTTGATTTATATATCAATATGTACGGACTTGCGGGAAGGAATTCAACTTTAGGAGGTTTTGCCAACAATGCTTTTTATCAGGGTTCCAATCCACAGGAATGGATGCTGGATAGATGGACAAAGGAAAATCCAAACCCCAACGCCGCCTACCCGAGATTTCTGGTAGTTGGTGGGGGTGAACAGCAATTTTATACATCAACCTTTATTATGCAGGATGCTTCGTTCCTGAGAATTAACAACCTTCAATTGGGATATACCTTCCCCAAAAATGTACTCGGCGAGTCCTGGATCTCTGATTTGTATGTTTACGTGAATGTAAAGAACCCCTTTATGTTCGATAAATTCAGACAAGGATGGGATGCTGAAATGTCCACCGGATATCCGGCGGTCCGGTATTTTAATGCTGGTTTTAATGTGAAACTTTAGAATTGAGGGCAATTAAATATAACAGAATGAAAAATTTAAAATCAATACATATTTTCATAGGAGTGCTTGCAATCGCTCTTTTGTCCGGATGCGTAGATCTGGATAAAGCACCGCTGAACAGTTTGTCAACGACCACTTTCTGGAAAACAGAAAGCGACGCTAATCTGGGTTTGACAGGGGTCTACAGAGTAGTTGGCGGAACCCAACAATCCAATTATGATTTTTGGCATCAGTTAGCGTGTTTATACCTTTTTGAGGCGACTACGGATAATGGATTTGAAAAGGATAATCTGGTCACGGATATGAACAATGGATCCCTGGCATCTACTTTCGGACCTCTAAAAACCTTATGGGCTAATACTTATACGCATATTTCGAGATGCAATAATTTCCTGGCTAATATTGATGCCGTGGCAATGGATCTTGATAAAATCACTCAGATGAAGGCAGAAGTAAGCGTAATCCGGGCATACGATTATTTCAACCTGTATTTTTATTGGGGCGACGTTCCATTGACCAAAAATCTATTAACCGTAAATGAGGCCAATAGCATTACCAGATCTCCCCGGAATGAGGTCCGGGATTTTGTAATCGAGGAATTGCAACGCGCGATTCCCGATTTACCCGTAAACCGTCCAGATTCAGAATACGGCCGGATTACCAAAGGAGGAGCTCTTGCCATCCTGGGCCGCGTATTACTAGCAGACCAGAGATGGGAGGAAGCCAGAAATGTTTATAAACAAATCATGGATCTGGGCATATACAGTATCGATCCAAGGTTTAAAGAAATTTTTGAAGATTCCGGAAATGATAGCCAGGAGTATGTATTGGTCAGCGTTCGGAAGCAGGATGACTACGGAACACCCATCCTTCGGGGTTGCCATGGATTTGATTTTGGCGGATGGCATTGGTTCAGCCCTTACAACGAATTGGTAGAGGATTTTGAATGCATCGATGGCCAACCGATCTCCGAATCTCCTTTGTATGATCCCGAAAATCCCTACGAGAACAGAGATCCCAGGCTTTACAAGACCATCGGAATCAATGGAGTGACTGTTTTTAAAGGAAAACTGTACATCTCTCATCCCGATTCATCAGCGGTGAAATACCAGGATCAGGTTACTCGACGCCCCTGGAGTGGATATCTATTGCACAAATTTAGCGATGCTGATTATTCGGGTGATATAACCAAATATGGAGGTGATTTTGCAATGATCAGATATGCAGAAGTTTTATTGAGCTACCTGGAAGCCAGCATTGAAAGCGGTGCACCTATTTCTCAGCAACTCCTCGACGAAACAATCAATCTGGTGCGTGGCAGGGATGAGATTCAGATGCCGCCTGTTACAGAGCTTGACCGTGACAATCTCACGACCATTCTTCGGCGCGAACGAAGGGTTGAATTGGCCTGGGAAGGACTGAGATTGTACGATCTATTCAGATGGCGTACTGCTCACGAAATGATTGACAAAAGATTTACCGGAATGAAAGTAGTTCCGGCAGCTGAAGCTGCAGATTATAAAACAGTGTTGGTGGATGAAAACGGATATTATCTGACGCAGGAAAAACACTTTCGGGAAAGCGTAGATTATCTTTGGCCTATTCCACAATCTGAATTGGATGTTAATACCAATATGACCCAAAACCCGGGCTACTAATTGATTATAACGAGTATTTTTACGCACGCTGAAAAATGATTTCAGTTTTTTGAAAGTGTGGAGGTGCTCTGCCGATAAGCTCTGAATTCATTAACGATACACGACAGCTATCAATGAGCTGAGTGTTAAAATAAAATTGTTTGGATATGTTGAAATATAACGTGATCATATTTTTGTGGTTGACATTTTTAAGTACCGCGGTGGCGCAGGAGTTTTCCGAAAACGACATTAAAACCACTCTGGACGTGGATGCCTGCGTATATGCGGCCTCTCCTGCTGGTATAATGGCCGCCGTAGCTATTGCAAGAGAAGGTTATTCAGTCGCTTTGATCGAACCCGAGTACACGATAGGTGGACTGTTGGCATCCGGGTTCAGAATGCAACAGGATGTTCCGGATCCCCAACATCTCGGTGGACTTACCCGGGATTTTTACGACAAAGATGTAGCCCTGCACGTAGGCATATTTGCTCCCACTTTACGACATTATCAGGGTGCAGGTGATGATAATGTAAGAATGCTGCAGGAATATATCGATGAATACGGTGACCTCATTACAGTCATTACCAGCCACAGATTAGTCACTGCGGAAACGAAAGGGAAAAAGATCAGAGGCGCGGTGTTTGAATACGCTGTGGCAGACGCCAACGGAGTCCCACCCCCCACCAGAACGACCAACAATTTGCTCCGGGTCAATGCAAGGATTTTTGTAGACGCGAGTTACGAAGGCGATTTGATGGCGTATTCCGGTGTTTCATACCGGGTAGGAAGAGAATCCCGGGATGAATACGGAGAATCAATGGCAGGCGTCATAGTGAGTCGTGAATTTCCGGGCGTAGACCCTTATAAGATAAAGGGAGACCCGAAAAGTGGACTGCTCTCTCCCATTTTTCCCGATCCCATTGGACAGGAAGGGGACGCCAGCAGATTCTTTATGAGTTGGAATTTCAAACTGGCGTGGGAAACCAATCCTACCGAAGAGTACCCTGGGATACCGATTAGTCCGCCCGAAAACAAGGACGAGGATGTATACGAACTTTTGAGGAGATACACCGAAGCAGGATACAAAACGACCTGGCCGCATTCCAATTTTGATCGCCAGCAATTATTGACCGGAGCAATTCCCGGGATGCAAACAGATTATCCGGATGGCGACTGGGCTGTACGATCTAAGATTTGGCAAGGCTTTATCGATCACGTACGTACTATGACCGATTTTTCAGGAAAAGAAGTTCGGTTGTTATCGGATTACCGGAACAAAACCGGAGGATGGCCGTACCTGTATATGCGGGGGGGTAGGAGAATGATTGGGGAATACGTCATGACCCAACAGGATATCCAATTGCAGACAGATGTGCCGACACCGATAGGGATGGGATATTATAAAGTGGATATTTATCCTACCAGACTTGGGGTGAATGAGAAAGGTGTACTCGTACAGGAAGGCGATATTTTCTCGATGGCTTCACCCGGTCCGTATCAGATCCCTTACGGAGCTATTATTCCCAAAAAAGGAGAAATCTCAAATTTACTGGTCCCCATGATGATGTCTGCCACGCATATTGCGTATTCTACCATTCGCATGGAAGGGACGTATATGGTGATGGGAGAATCGTCTGGGATTGCAGCAGCCCTGGCCTTGAAATCGGGTAAATCGGTTCAGGATATAGATCGCAACAAGCTGACGAGTATGATGAAAAAGTATGGCCAGGAATTGGAATGGGACGGTACAGGATTCTATACCAAAGGACTGTGGAGATCCAACATCTATGGGGGAAAAGGAGGTAAAACTATAGGACGATGGGTAACCCATCCTGAGGAATATACGAAACACCCCATCAGTGAATTGTGGAATGATTAATGATAAAATAAGATATAGTAATGATAAAATCAATCCACAGATTAACCTGCCTCATTTTTATTGTTCTGGTTTTTTGGAGCTTTTTGAACTGTTCGGGATCCATCAATGATCCTCAGCCTCGAACCGAACAGGCTGATGTGTTGATATATGGAGCTACTCCCTCGGGGATTATGACAGCCATATCGGTCAAGAGGGAAGGTAAATCTGTATTGATAGTCGAACCGGGTAAGTGGGTGGCAGGAATACTGGGAGCAGGTCTGAAGCCAATCCAGGATATGCCAAATTATGAGGCGGTAGGTGGCACTACCCGGGAGTTATTAAAAAAACTGGGTACCGATACCCTGGAGGCTCATGAGATAGAAGGACTGGCTCATGACCCGCACGGGCCATATAGAAAAGTGATGAACAGGCAAAGTCCGCGAGAGATCCGGGCTGACTTTCAAAAATTACTGGCTCAGTATGATATTCCTGTGATATTTGATCATCGGATTAATAATGTTGAAAAAGCAGACACCCGGCTTCAGAAAGCGGTCTTTGACTATGCTCCTTTTGATGAGTACGGTCTTCCTCCGGCAGAAGCCACCCATGACCTCAATCTTGCTGTAAAAGCTAAAATTTTCGTCGATGCCAGTTACGATGGCGAACTGATGGCTCGATCCGGTGTTTCCAATCGGATAGGCCGGGAATCCACAGAGGATTATGGGGAGGAGCTGGCAGGCGTTCGGCCGTTGGGAAATATTACACCTATCAGCCCTTTCGTCGAACCAGGTAATCCGGAAAGTGGCTTGTTGAAAATGGTAGAGGACGATCATGGAAAAGCTTTGGGAGCGGGTGATCATTATACGCAGGCGTATAATTTCCGTTATTATGTCACCGATGATTCCCAACGGAGAATTGCCATCGCTCCCCCGGAAAATTACGACCCGAAGGACTTTGAATTGGTTGGAAGATATGTAGAGTTTCTCAAAACTAATTCAACGGATCACGAAGATCTGGAGCGGAGATTGAGCGGCATTTTCCCGGGCTGGTTAAATTCGACTGACTACAATTATCAAAGAAACTCCTTAATCACGATGGCTCCCCTGGGCATCAGTCACCTGTATGCAGGAGGGGATTATGGTACAAAAGCAAGAGTATGGAAGGCACACCATGATTATCTCCGGGGTTTGCATCATTTCCTGAGTTCAGATCCCAGAGTCCCGGAATTTTTTAGAGAGAAAACGGCCGCGCTTGGTCTGGATGGTTATCATCATCCTGAAACCAACGGGTGGCCTCATCAATTGTATATCAGGGTTAGCAGACGAATGGTAGGGGAGTATACGATTACCGCAGAGGATGTTTACAATCGGACTCGTGTGGAAGATCCGGTGGGATTAGCTCAATATGGTATAGACACATATCCCTCCAGACGTATTTGGTTTGAACGCGGGGATACGGTCTTCGTGGCGACAGAAGGGAATATGTTTGTAGGAGGTTCGAAGGGACCCACCAATGTACCATACCCTATACCATATCGCTCGATAACCCCCCAGCAGCACGAGGCTACCAATTTATTGGTGCCTGTTTTGTTTTCAGCGTCCCATCTTGGCTACGCGTCGGCGAGGATGGAACCCACGTTTATGATCGTCGGGGAATCTGCCGGCATTGCAGCCGTTCATGCCATCGATGAGAACGTCCCTGTCCAGGGCATCAATATGGAACACTTTCAGAATCGGCTTTTGGAACTCAATCAACGATTGCGCTGGGTAGAAGAAGGTTTGGAAAAATAGCATATGAAAATCAAGGCCAAGAGAATATGAATACGAAATATCACTTCCTGAGCTTCCTGATCTTTTACCTCATGATGTCCTGTGGTGACGCCGGGGCAGATTTCAAGGAAAATCGAGGGGTGGTGTTTCCTGAGGTGGAGGGGCCTGTCCAGATCACGTTTGGTGAAAAAGAACATCTTTTCGCAAGTTATTATGGAATCAATTCCTGGAGCTCGGATCAAAAGTACGCTACGGTCCTGCAGACCGAAGTCCGAAATCAAATACCCACCGAGGATGAGCCTGCTACGCTGGGTCTTGTCGATATGGATGACTATGAATTCATCCCGCTCACGCAAACCCGGGCCTGGAATTTTCAGCAGGGATGTATGGCGCATTGGCTCGGAACATCCCCCGATTCCCTGATAATCTACAATGATTTAAGGGAGGGAATATCAGTCTCGATTATATTGAATGTGCATACACGAGAAGAGAAAAAGATAATACCCTACCCGGTGAGTGCTGTGTCGCCGGATGGTACCAAAGCCGTGAGCATCAATTTTTCCCGGATTCGGATGACCCGGCCCGATTATGGTTACGGTGGAGGTGGTCAGGATGACCGAATCGAGGTTCCATTTCCGGAAGATGACGGATTGTTTTTGATCGATCTGGAAACCGGAAATGCGGAATTACTGGTATCGATCGCTGATGTACGGGACCTTGTTCCCCTATTGGAAGAGGATGGCAGAGAGTACTTCAATCATACATTATTCAGTCGCGACGGCAGCAAAATATTTTGGCTGGCCCGCGCCATACCCCAACGAAATACGACCGCATTGACCGTGAACACGGACGGGACCAATTTGCAAAGGTGCTTCCCGGACGGCTGGGATGGATCGCATTTTGATTGGCTGAATGGAGATGACCTGATGGTGACGGCCAAATATGACGCCAAACAATACGCGCATGTTCTGTTTACCGTTGGGCAGCAGAATTACGTGAGATTGGGGAACGGCCTGTTGGATTATGACGGACATGGTACCTTTTCGCCGGATGGTAAATGGATGATTACCGATACCTATCCCTCCGGAGGGATGAAGGAACAAAAAATTTATCTCATGGATATGGAAACGCAGGCCATACTTCCTCTGGGTCGATATCATCATGCTGAGGACTATCAGGCCGGTGCGCGGTGTGATATTCATTGCCGGTGGAGCCCGGATGGCGATTTGGTGGGTTTCAATTCTACCCACGACGGAAGCCGACAGGTCTATATCTTTGTCCTGAAGGAGCACTAGTTAT